>JBIKOC010000428.1:0-2539 GCA_044358335.1 Flavobacteriales bacterium
ACTGGTGAAGGAGATGGTGAGTTTGAACAGAAAGAAGCTATCGTAAAACTTACTACATCTGTTGGACTCACAGTAATTGAAGTAGTTGAAGAAGCTTGACAGAAGTTTCCTTCTACCGTGTAACGTATTATATATGTATTACCAATTGTAGCATTACTAATAATACCCGATTGAGTATCTAGTGTAGCACCATCAACAGGAGCCACATCAAATGAATAAGTGCCTCCAACTAAAAAACCTGGAGCTCCAACAGGCGCTTGTGAAACAGGACCACAAAAAGGATTGTAGGTAAAAGTAGTTACTGGTGGAGGAGTAGTTTGAATGGAAACTAATCCTGAGTTTCCATTTGAACCGCAATTAGTTGCGAAATTATCCGTGATACCTATTGTTTGATAAAAACCTGGTTGACTTACAAAGAATGTATATACGTATGACTCTGGATTAAATGGAACACCAACATCATTAACTGTAACAATATCTAATCCGTCTGGAGTGTAAAAAATATCATAAGGAGCAACTCCACCTTCAATGATTAAACCTAATTGAGCAGAATCACCTTCGCAAATGGTAACTGTTGTGTCGGAAGTTGTAACGAGGGCATTATTTTCAAAGTACCCTAAGAATGTAAAGATTGGAGTATTAACAGTTATGCAAACAGGAAAGGAAGAAGTCGCACATCCATTGCTTCCTGTAATTTGTGTATAGTAACATCCACCAGCAACAACACCAATAAATGGATTTGTATTAACTCCTCCTGGAAACCAAAGGTTATTTTGGGCTACACTAGAAGTTAAGAAAGTTGTTGCAGAACCATAACAGAAATCTGTAGGTCCGTTAATTGAAACATTAGGTATAGAAGGAGCAACATCTGTTTTGATGATGATGTCAGATCCATTATCAAGACCAATAATTGCAGGATCAGATGCTACTACACGAATTCTGTAACCTGTTCCAAAAGGAGTTCCATTTGGAATTTGAGCATACAACTGTCCACCTTCGATTAATCCAACTAAACTTAATGGAGAAGTTGAAATTGTTACAGGTGAAGCGAAACTTCCGGTTTCATCGGAAAGTTCAACTGTAAAAACGTTAGTGATGCCATAAAAAGTTCCAGTTGAAGTGAAATCCACAACAAGTGCAGAACCTGAACATAATGTTCCAGTAACGGGCAAGGTTACTAATGAAGCACCACCAGTTACTTCATCCGAATTTGGTAAAACGGGAGAAATTACTTGGTTGGGAGTTGAACTAAGATCGGAATGACCGGCTGTTGGTATAGCAGTAACACCCGCTGCAAGTAGCGAGTTTATTGAGATTCCAACGAAAAGCAAAGCCAGGTAAACGCTTTTTTTCATAGAAAGTGGGTTTATGCGACGGGCAAAAATAATCAGATTGACGAGATAAAAAAACAATAGAACTCGCCAAAGTTCGGCTTTTCAGAGTTTTTAAAATTAAAAAGCCAAAAAGAAAACATCAGGTTTTAAACGGGGTTTTGAACAAAGGCTGTAAATGAAAATTATTTGATTTTCGAAGTGCCCTAAAATCAGGTGTTTGTCGATTTATTTCTTAATAAATCTTCGTGTCACCATTCCCTGATTTGTTTCCAAATGCAAGAAATAATGTCCAGGTAAAATTTTTGAAGTGTTGAAAACCTTTGAAAACTCTTTTTCAGGGACAGAAACTACTCGACCAGTTAAGTCGGTACAATAATATGATTTCACCACGCTATTTGAGCTTAACAATTTGATATTCAACTCATCTTCACATGGATTAGGATAAATTACAATTGAATTAGCAAAAGATTGTATTGGATCTAATCCAGTAACTAATCCCGAACGAAAAGTCTCAATCACATAATGCATGGCTTCCACTTGTTGTTGAGTAAACATATTCAGGCAGTTTTCATCTGAATAGTCCATATAGTTTTCGAGCATATCTGGAAAATCGACTGGTGAATCGTTGCAAGAATTTGTTGCATAGTCGCAGGTTTGTTGATTTGCATCTGCTGCATTAGGTGTATCTTCTAATCCATCATCAACTGCACAATCCCCATCACCCCATATATGTCGAAGTCCTAAATAATGTCCAACTTCATGCGTAGCTGTTCGACCTCGATTTACTGTTGCTAAAGTTCCTGTTGCATTTGGGTTTGGTCCAAAAACTTCATAATGTATGACAACTCCATCTTCTTCAGGTGTTTCAGCACCCGAATTAGCAGGCCAATTTGGAGCTTCATTGGGAGGGGTGGCAAAACCAAGAATAAATGGAACATTTACAATAGGTATTGACATGTTGCATACCCAAATATTTAAGTACCTATCAACAGGCCATGCATCTTTACCTCCATTTGCCGATGATTTCATATCTGTCATACTTAACCAAAAAGAGTTTTGGTCAGTTGGTGTTCGTGTGATTCCATTGGTTGGATTTCCATCAGGATCCGAGTAAGCTAAATAGAATTCAATTCCTGCATCGGCTGCAACTGGTAAGAATTCATTACGCGTTAGTGATGAATCGGCATTTAATCGACGATAGTCCT
>JBIKOC010000031.1:0-8847 GCA_044358335.1 Flavobacteriales bacterium
ATTAAATGTTTCTTTTAGTTCTTGCATGTCATCAAATGGATGTTTCACGCCTTTGATTTCTTGATATTTCTCGTGGCCTTTACCTGCAACGAGAATGATATCGCCCGACTGACTTAAAGCACAAGCTGTACGAATAGCTTCGCGACGATCGGTGATAGCCAGTACTTTTTTGTTATTCACGGCATCCACACCAGCTTTCATCTCCCGAATAATTTCTTCGGGATCTTCCGAACGAGGATTGTCGGATGTGAGAATTACTCGATCGCTCATCTCACAAGCAATTCGAGCCATTTCGGGGCGTTTAGTAGCATCGCGGTCACCGCCACAACCAACCAAGGTGATTACTTGCTCGTTTCCAGTGCGTAGCTCATTGATTGTTCGCAATACATTTAGTAAAGCATCCGGCGTGTGAGCATAATCGACAATGGCAGTAATCTTATCGGCCGATTGCAAGTATTGGAAACGCCCTTCCACACTGCGAAGCGTACTAAGAGCGGTGAGCGTATTTACTTTATCCTGCCCCATCAAAACAGCCACAGCATATACAGCAAGTAGATTGTAGGCATTAAAAACTCCAATCAATTGAGTCCAAACTTCTTGATCATCAATCCGAAGCTGCATGCCGCCGAGTTCCTTTTCAAGAATCCGACAGGTGAAATCAGAACTTTGACTTAAACCATAAGTATGAATGTGAGCCTTGGAAAACTCAGTCATCACCAATCCTTGATCATCATCCCGATTGACTAATGCAAAAGAATCGGCAGGTAATTGGGTGAAGAATTTTTGTTTAGCTGCGAGGTAATTCTCAAATGTCTTGTGATAATCTAGGTGATCGTGAGTGAGATTGGTAAACACACCACCAGCGAAATCAACTCCCAGAATTCGGTGTTGATCAACTGCATGAGAACTCACTTCCATAAAGGCATAAGAACATCCCGCTTTTACCATTTTATCGAGTAAAAACTGTAGTTGTACCGGATCAGGAGTGGTATGAGTTGATGGAAGTATTTCGTCTCCTATCTGATTCTTTACGGTTGATAATAATCCGCAGGAATGACCCAATGTTTTGAATAGCTGGAACAACAACGAAGCGATAGTCGTTTTGCCATTTGTTCCTGTTACACCAACAACTTGAATGCGGGATGAAGGATTATCGTAGAAATTTGATGCAATTATTCCAAGAGCCTGTGAGCTGTCTTTAACAACTATGTAGCTCACTTTTTCTTTGCGCACTTCGGGCATCACCTCGCATACGATTGCAATGGCGCCTAATTCTTCGGCGGCTTGAATAAACTGATGTCCGTCTGAGAGCAAGCCTTTAACTGCTACAAATAGCCCATTCTTCTCTACTTTCCGTGAATCGGCGGTGATAGATAGAATTGCCAAGTTGGTTGAGCCATTTAACTCAACAGCACCTGCTTTATATAATATGTCTCTAAGCAATCTCATATTATGCGAGTTCGAGCACTACCTCCATGTTTTTTTGTGTTGGCATACCGGCAGGAACAGATTGAGTTTTCACCAACCCGCGACCAATAATGCGAACACGTAATCCTTGATTTTCGAGCAGATAAACAGCGTCTTTCAATCCCATTCCACGAACATCTGGCACCTGGTTGTGATTGACTTTATTTTTATCTGCGTATGCTTTATAACCATTAACTCTGAGGTGAACCCATTCTTCATCATCCGGACGTTCACCTTGTATTCCCATTTTATTCATCATTACGGAAATGTCTTTTCCGTAACCCGAAATCCGTTTTTCACTTGTTGCAATAGCCAAAGTTGCAGGATGCGCTTCTTGTATGTCGATATTTTGAGCATACAGCTTATCTGCTACCTCCTTGAATACTGGTCCAGCTACCAAATTGGCGTAGTAAACCGAATTGTTCGTTGTGTTTACCACGACAATGCATGAATACTTAGGATTATCGGCAGGGAAATACCCTACAAAAGAGGCTTGATATTTCTTTGCACCTTTCTCTCCATAACCCAATTTGCCTGATGCAATCTGAGCAGTCCCGGTTTTTCCGGCAATTTTGTAATATGGATTTTTCAAGTTGGTGGCTGTACCTCTTTCAACCACTCCTTCCAATAATGGCTTGAGTTTTTTCACTGTTTCAGGTGAACAGATGGATGGATCAATTGTAACCGGATCGAAGCGTTTTACAGTTTGACCACGGTACTGAATTGCCTCTACAAATTGAGGCTTCATTAACTTACCGTTGTTAGCTAAAGCATTGTAAAAGGCCAAAATCTGAATCGGTGCTAAACGACATTCGTAACCAATCGACATCCAAGGCAAAGTAGTACCAGACCAAGTTTTGCTTCCTGGGTCTTTGATAATCGGTTCTGATTCACCACTAATTTGTAACCCAAGTGCTTGATGCAAATGGAACGACTTAATGCGATCAGTAAATTTCTTTGGATTGGCTTGATAGGCTCTAAATACTGCTTGAGAAATAGCGGTATTAGAAGAAACTTCCATTGCTTTAGATAGTGGAATTTTACCAAATCCACCTTCATGGGAATCGCTCATGGTACGATTCCGGAAAATCACTTTACCACCATGAGTATCGAAAATATCAGTTGGTTTAGCAAGACCATCTTCGAATAAAGCCATTAAGGAAGCTAACTTGAAGGTAGAACCTGGTTCGGAACCTCCACCAATGGCGTAATTGTAATTTTCAGAATAAGTACTATCTCCCGTTCTTCCTAAATTGGCAATAGCACGAACATAGCCCGTTTCCACTTCCATTAGAACTACACAACCATTTTCGGCATGGTGCTTTTGAAGCTGATGCATGAGTTCTGCTTCAGCTACATCCTGAATTCCAATGTCAATTGTTGATACAATATCGTTCCCTTCTTTTGGCTCTACTTCTGCACCATCGTTCAATGGAATCCAAGTGCCGCCCGAAATTTTCTGCTCTAATCGTTTCCCCCTAACACCCTTCAAGTATTCGTTGAATGAACCTTCTATTCCAATAGAATTCATGCCTTCCTGATACCTTCCAAGAGTTCGCAAGGCTAAATGGCGAAAAGGCATTTCACGTTTGGGACGCACTTCAACCAACATTCCACCTCGATAACGACCATATCGGAGGATGGGAAATTTCTTCATGATTTTCAAATCACCATGTCTTACATCCCGGCGCAATAAGTAATACCGATTTTTTTTCTTCCGTTCGTGACGTAACTCGCGCTTATATTGATCTCGGGTTTTGTCTTGAAAAGTATTGGCCATCATCATGGCTAATGAATCCACGCCTTTATCGAATATCTTATCTAGGTATTCGGCTTTGAGATCCATGTAGACATTGTAAATCGGAACAGATGTAGCTAGTAGGCTTCCGTCTGTTGAATACACATTTCCCCGAATAGCATCGATGGTATTTAAACGAATGGTCTGATGTTCCTTTTTCGCTAACCAAAACTCCCGCTTAACTACTCCAATGCTAAAAGCCCGCCCCAAAATGAGCAGGCCAAAAAGCACAACGACTATATAAATGAGTCGCAGCCTCCAGAGTATGTCTTTAGGTGTATCCACTACTCGTCGGTTTGTGTTGAATCAGGATTATCGATAAATAATTTATGAGGAGGTTCTTTTGCTTCTGTAAGTCCTAGTGGGGCAACCTGAACCGCAACCTGACTTTGATTTGAACGAAACATCAATTCCGATTTCAAGCTGATGTATTCGTCGCGGTATTCTTTCAATTGATTTCCAATGCGATCGGTTTCTCGAATGGTTCGTTCTGCATTGTAGGTATTGGCGATATAAAAACCCACGATGATGGCGATGAATAAAGCGAAAGGCAGATTGCGCCTATTTCCAGCAGCATTCAGGAAACTTCCATCCACTACCTGAAGAAGCAAAGCCGTAAATGCATTCTGCTTGCGCGGAGCACCTTTGGCTTTTTTTTCGTCTGTTGCTTTCTTCTTGAACTCGTTCATGCTTCGTTTTTTTCAGCAATCCTCAATACTGCACTTCTAGCTCTGTTATTCTTTTCTAGTTCTTCTTCATCCGGCCTGATTGGCTTTCGAGTTATCGATTGATAAGGAACATGACTGTGTCCGAATAAATCTTTCTCCGCTTCCCCACTGAACTTCCCGCTTCGAATAAAATTCTTCACCAGTCTGTCCTCCAAGGAGTGATAACTCATCATCACCAACCTTCCTCCCGGCTTAAGAACTTCGACGGTTTGTTGCAGTAATTGCCTCAAACTTTCGAGTTCATCATTTACTTCAATCCGAATGGACTGAAATACTTGTGCAGCAAACGAATGCTCCTGACCACGTCTCATGAAGGGACGAATCAGATCCATCAATTGCCCGGTTGTTTTAATCGGGCGATCGGAACGGACATTCACCAAGTGACGAGCAAGTTTTCCTGCCTCGTTCAATTCCCCGTATTCTTTGAAGATTCTTCTGAGCTCTTCTTCGGGATATGTTGCTAGCAGTTTAGCTGCATTCAAATCCTGATGCGAGTTCATCCGCATATCCAATGGGGCGTCGAACCGAATCGAAAAACCTCTACCAGCCTCATCAAATTGATGCGATGACACTCCCAAGTCGGCAAGAATGCCATCAACAGGGATTGCTTTGTACAGCTTCAGGTAGTTTTTGAGGTATCTGAAATTGTGCGGGATCAGGGTGAATCGATCGTCTTCTGGAACATTTCCCAACGCATCATTGTCTTGATCAAAGGCGAATAACCTTCCATCGGGACCCAAATGCTTCAGAATCTCCCTACTATGTCCACCACCTCCAAAGGTGACATCGACATAGGTGCCGGAAGGATTAATCCGAAGACCGTCTACACAAGCGTGTAAAAGAACGGGATCGTGATAGCTCATGCTTTCTCTGCATCACCGCCAAGCTTGCCCATTACTTTTTCGGCGAGCTGAGCGAAACTGTCGGGATCATATGAACCCATCACGTTATCATACCCTGAAGCCGACCAGATCTCAATCTTGTTGAGATTAGCTGTAAACACTAAATCAGAAGCTATTCCGGCAAATTCTGCCAGACGACGTGGAACCAAAATTCGATTGGTTGCATCCACCTCCACACTTACTGCTCCATTGGTAAACAGCCGGATAAAATCATCATTGTCCTTATTGAAACGATTCAGTTTCGATAAGTCATTCATGGTTTCCTCCCAAAGATCCATCGGGTAAATAACCAAGCATCGACGAAACACACTTCGGTTGATCACAAAGCGCTCCCTTAAAGCAGCTGGAAACTGCTTCATCAAGCCGGCAGGCATCATCACCCGCCCCTTTGAATCTACTTTACATGCGTATTCCCCAATGTAATTAGTCATACCACAGGGTTAATTTGGGAGGTAAAAGTATAGAATAAAAAACACAGCTTACCACATCTTACCACTTTGTTGAAAACTTGTTTCATTTATTTTTATTGTTTCCCTCAAAACCCTTTTTAAAAAAGGATTTCAGACGGTGGTAAAAAGTGGAGGTGCATCTTTTTATTAAGACAAAACTAAAAAATTATTCATTCGGTTTACACTCCCTTATTCCCCGCTTTTTAATGGCAATAGATATACTTCCCATAATTTGGTTACTTTTGGTCGGTTTCTAAAGAATAACGAATGCAAGAGGAACTGATAAAAGAAGGTGAATTCAATTATATAGAGCAGGGAAATGGCCCAGTATTGCTCATTCTTCACGGACTTTTCGGTGCACTTAGTAATTTCCGTGATGTGCTCGATCGGTTTAAGAATGACTTTACTGTTGTTATTCCTATGATGCCGATTTATGAACTTCCTGTTCAGGAAACGCATGTGAGAAGCTTATCGGCTTTCATCCACCGTTTTGTTGAATACAAAGGATATAAAGAGATTAACCTTTTAGGTAATTCTCTTGGTGGACACGTTGCGTTAGTTTATGTGTTAACACACCCTGAACTTGTACATTCTATGATACTTACCGGAAGTTCTGGTTTGTATGAAAATGCCATGGGTGGATCTTTTCCTCGTAGAGAAGACTATGAGTTTATACGTAAAAAAGTAGAGTTTACCTTTTACGATCCGCAAACTGCCACAAAAGAATTAGTGGATGAAGTATTCGAAATCGTCAATAACAAAGAAAAACTCATCCGGATTTTGGCATTAGCTAAATCTGCTATTCGCCATAACATGGGGGATGATTTACACACCATGAATTTGCCTGTTTGCCTCATCTGGGGTAAAAATGATCAAATTACTCCTCCTGAAGTAGCCGATGAATTTCACCGACTATTGCCTCAGTCAGATTTATTCTGGATTGATGAGTGTGGACATGCTCCTATGATGGAAAGCCCAACTGAATTTAATAATATTCTAGAACCTTGGCTTCAACGCCTATTTGCTAGCTCAAAATGAAAGTAGATACTCAATTGGTTGATGAATTAGCGCATCTCGCTCGCTTGTCTTATGAAAATGAAGCAAAAGCTGAAATCGTTTCCGACCTCAACAAAATTCTGGCTTTCGTAGAAAAATTGAACGAAATTCCCACCGATGGAGTTGAACCACTTATCTACATGGTAGATGAAACAAATATCCTTCGACCAGATAGTACACGCTTAGATATAACACAAGAAGAAGCGTTGAAAAATGCTCCGAAAAAAGACTCCGATTTCTTCCGAGTTCCGAAAGTAATCGAACAATAAAAAAGGCGCCTTTGTAGGCGCCTTTCTTTTTTAAACTAGATTTTAGCAATATTGCTCAAATGCCATCAGAAGATTATCTGCAATCATTTGAGGAGTTCTTCCCTCAATGTGATGGCGCTCAATAAAATGAACCAGTTTGCCATCTTTAAATAAAGCCATGGCTGGTGAGGATGGTGGATAAGGAGCAAAATATTTACGTGCTTGAGCTGTTGCTTCCGCATCATTTCCAGCAAATACAGTTGTCAAATGTTCAGGTTTACGAGCGGCTTTTTCAATGGCCATCTTTACACCTGGACGAGCCGATCCTGCAGCACATCCACATACAGAATTAACTACAACGAGTGTTGTTCCTGTTGCGCTGGATAATACCTGATCAACATCTTGAGCATTGCGTAATTCCTGAAAGCCTGCACTTACAAGCTCTTCACGCATTGGGGTAACTATTTGTTCGGGATACATCAGTATTGTTTTTCAAATTGGTTGTCAAAGGTAGTGCAAATTTAAAATAACGGTCGCATCGTCACTTTCTGCTGTCACTTCTTCCGGTCGGTAGTATAACGAACCAAATTAATGAAAGATGTACGATAGTCACTTTCGGGAAATGCTTCCAATGCCGATAATGCCTTATCACGATATTCAGCCATCCTTTGCTCAGCATATCGAATCCCATCACCTGCCTTGACCCATGCAATTACCTCTTCTACTCGCTTGGGATCTGTGTTGTGATTCTTGATAATAATGATAATGTTGCGCTTAAGTGCTTTATCAGCATTAGCTAAGGTATAAATCAATGGAAGCGTCATTTTTCGCTCCTTAATATCAATTCCAGTTGGCTTTCCAATGGCACTACTGCTCTCATAATCAAACAAATCGTCCTTGATCTGAAACGCAATTCCGATATCTTCACCAATCTGCTTCATCTGAGCAACTTGCTCAGCAGTAGCTCCAGCCGAAGCTGCTCCACTCGCACAACATGAAGCTATCAAGCTGGCTGTTTTCTGACGGATAATGTCAAAGTAAACCGACTCCTGTATATCTAAGCGACGAGCCTTCTCTATTTGAAGCAATTCTCCCTCACTCATTTCCCGAACTGAATCACTTACAATCTTCAAGAGCTGAAACTCTGAGTTATCGACCGATAAAAGCAACCCTTTCGATAGCAAGTAATCACCAACCAACACAGCAATTTTATTCTTCCAAAGAGCATTTACGGAAAAAAATCCCCTTCGCTCATTGGAGTCATCCACCACATCATCATGCACCAAAGTCGCCGTGTGCAAAAGCTCAATCATGGAAGCTGCTCTGTATGTGCTTTCATTAATTCCACCACAAATTCCAGAAGCGAGAAAAACAAACATGGGTCGAATTTGCTTGCCCTTGCGTTTCACAATATAGTAGGTAATCTTCTCCAGTAGCGGAACAGAACTCTTCATCGAATCGCGAAATTTGCGTTCGAATACGTCCATTTCATTCGAAATAGGAGCTTTGATTTGTTCTAGGTTGAGCATTAGGGCGTAAAAGTAAAACTTGTTCTTAAGCTTTTGTGATAAATCGAATTCTTTTATCGGTCTGATTTCATTTACTGAATGCAACACCGAAACTAGACAAGGCGTGTGTATATTCGCAAGCTATGATTTCCCGCAGGACGATTGATAAAGTGATGGACTCTGCACGGATCGAAGAAGTGGTTGGCGATTTTGTTTCGCTGAAACGACGCGGTTCGAGCATGCTGGGATTATGCCCTTTTCACAACGAAAAAACTCCTTCATTCAACGTTTCCCCAACACGAGGTATTTACAAATGCTTTGGTTGTGGCGAAGCGGGAAACTCCGTTCGATTTATCATGGAGCTCGAAAAACTGAGCTACCCTGAAGCCATCAAGTATCTAGCAAAAAAGTACCAGATTGATGTCGAGGAAGAAGAACAATCAGACGAATTAAAACAAGAAATTCAGGAACGAGAGTCTCTGTTTTTAGTCAACCAATGGGCTGCAAATTTTTACAAGGAACAACTCTGGGAAACCGAAAACGGAAAAGCAATTGGTCTTTCCTATTTCCGCGAACGTGGATTTACCGATGATACAATCCGGAAATTCGAACTTGGATTTCATCCCGATGGTTGGTCAACCTTGAGTGCTGCAGCTCAAAAAGCGGGATACAATATGGATTTCTTTGTGCA
>JBIKOC010000429.1:0-2526 GCA_044358335.1 Flavobacteriales bacterium
GCCGACTCAATATTGTCCTTAGGCATATTCAGAGCCTTACAATTTTGAATCACCACGCGAAGTGTTGGATTGGTCTCCGGATCAGGCCCACCCTGCTTTACTGCCATCGACAATTGCTTGCCCATCTTGACAAAATCCTTAGCCATTTTGCTCCAGCGCTTTTCTTTGCGCGCACGTCGAAATTCAAATGCTCTTCCCATGTTGAAATTTTATTTCCGATCTGGTTCGGTTTCATTCTTCAGTTGGGATGGTAGGTTTTAACCTTTTTCCCCAGACAAGTATTCCACCAGACTGAGCCACAACCCGAAAAATGAGGTGTCAAAACTAAGGATTTTTTCAGCATAGCAAAATGCGTGATAGCCTTCCAAGATTAATTCTCAGGCCATTTAGCTTTTTAATAACTTGCACATTAAACCGATTCAAGAGATGCGACCAATTCAAGACTGGCTGGATGAATACAGCGAAAGCCATCAGAATTCGTTAAATAAAACGATACATTGGATTTGTGTTCCTTCAATTGTTTTCAGTATCATCCTCATGTTCTGGAGTATCCCTGTACCCAATTGGATGGTAAACTCAGGTTTAAACTATGCATATTTTATGATGATGCTTGCTGTCGTCTATTACGCTTTATTATCGCCTACCTTAGCAATCGGAATGGCTTTATTGTTCGCATTTGCTGGATTTATCGCTCAGGCTATTGCACTTTCAACTAACTATCCAATTTGGGGAATTGGTCTTATCCTTTTTGTTCTTGCTTGGATTGGTCAATTTTATGGTCATTCTGTTGAAGGTAAAAAACCATCATTCTTGAAAGACATTCAGTTTCTACTTATTGGTCCAGTTTGGCTTTTGCATTTTATTTACGCCCGATTGGGAATCAAATACAATTAATAAATGAAGTTTTCTTTTTTATCTGTTTGCATACTTTTCTGTGTCAGTTTGAACTCAGGTTGCAAAAAAGACGAACCCGTTTTCGAGGTTAATCCTTGTTTAAGCACCTCACCAAAAGAAGCTTTCTTAAGTTTTTCTATGTATGTTGATAGCTTGCCCTTTGAGCTTCAAAAGGATTACTTAATCAGCGATGGACATCATGTAAAATTTGAAATGGCTCAGTTTTACCTTTCTGGAATTCAATTATTGAAAGACAGCAACCAAATTAATTTGTCAACTGATGTTGCACTCATTACTCCAACATCTTTGCAAGCTAACTTGGGAAAAATCGAACAATCAAACTACTCTGGAATAAAATTCGATTTTGGAATAGACTCTCTCCGAAATCATGGAGACCCAACTTTATTTAGCGCTGGAAATCCACTAGCTATTCAAGTTCCATCGATGCATTGGAGCTGGAATCAAGGCTATATTTTCGCTATTATTGAAGGTAAATTCTCAACCGATACAATCAACTCTTCTAATCCGGGAAATTATTTCTCTTATCACATCGGTTTAGATGGCAATTTCAAACCGAACAACCTTCGTTCTTTTACAATCCCATTTAGTGTTTCAGCCTGCGGAGACAATAAAATAAAACTTCGATTTAATGCAGCACGTGTATTTAATGGTTTAACACTTGAAACCGATTTCAACACGCAATCAACTGTCAATTATGGATTATCGACTAGAGTTCGTAATAACATCATTTCAGGAATCACTTCAGATCAATAGTATCATGAAAAAAACACTGCTCCTTCCTCTCTTTTTCCTTGCATTCTTTATCAGTTCATGCGACAAAGACGAATCTGTTGTTTCTCAAATACCTGAAAAAACTACGGGTACCGTCGAGATTCGGTTTATTCCAACAATGAATGGTGAAGCATTTTCTGTAAATCAAAATTTTGTCGGTCCCAACGGTTTACGCATGCGTTACGAGACGTTTAAATTTTACCTGTCGGATATTCAATTGCAAAACGGTTCTACTGTCCTAGGTTCTAAGGATGTGGTGTTAGTAGACTTCTCACTTTCTGACAAAACCATCTCAATCGAAACTACTCCAGGAACTATTGACCAATTAACTTTCGGAATGGGTGTTAAACAGTCGCTAAATGGAACAGCCGATCCGGATTTTAATCCAGCATCATATCCAATAGATCATCCTCTAAGTGTGTATGCTGGAATGTATTGGACTTGGGCTAGCGGATACATTTTTTCCAAACTCGAAGGACGAATCGACACAAGTGCTGCACAGAATTTAGATCCAACTTATTCTTTCTTTTACCATTCGGGAAAAGACACACTCTTCTCAACTCATAGTATTTCTAATATTAATGCAGAGGTTGTGAAAGGCCAAAAAACCAGTATCAATCTGAAAATAGAAGTAAATGATGTATTTAAAACATCAACAGATACGATTAATATGGTTCAGGATTATTTTACTCATACTACCGATGATTTAGACTCGGCAAAAAAAGTCATCACCAATTTAGGAGACGCAATAAGAAAACAATAGCTTATGAGTCGAATATTTCTTTGTTTCATCATTTTTATAGCCTTGTTTTCTTGTTCTAAAGATGAGGCTCTTGCTGA
>JBIKOC010000430.1:0-2525 GCA_044358335.1 Flavobacteriales bacterium
TCTTTCATTATTCGTCAAGCAACATCTGATGATGTATTTCTGATTTTTGATCTTTACCTACAAGTAACAGCTCAAGGCCATGGATAAGCGCGTTCTTTTCAGGAAATTAATTTAGAATACATCTTTCATTTTTCTGAACGTGCTCAAAAAAGGGGAATTCAATTAGTACTCATCAACCCTCAAAATCCAAATCAATTATTAGCCGAAATTCATGCTTATCCTTCTGAAGCAAACGTTTTTAAACATGTGTTGAGTGATTTTACTTTAGTAGTTCATCCTTCTATCCAAAATCAAGGATGGGGGAGAAGACTGTTTCAAAATCTTATTGATCAAGTATTTCACGATCATCTTCATATTACACGAATTGAATTGTTTTGTCGCGAATGCAACACTCGAGCAATAAAACTTTACGAACAACTTGGATTTGTGCAAGAAGGTCGTTTTGAAAACCGAATTTCCATTGATTCAAATAATTTCGGAGCAGATATTCCCTTAGCATGGCTCAGGAAATAAGTATACAACCTAAGTATTTTGTAAACTATAGATTTAGAATGCAACATTTTTCATTCAAGTATTTCTGATATTTGCTCTAGCTTTTTATCATACAGCTAAATTTTATATTCCCCAATTTCATGCGATTTATTCCTTTTATACTGAGTCTATTCTTTTCTACTATTCATGCACAAACTTTGCAAACTGTAAAATCGGTTGATTTGGCTCGTTATGCAGGTAAATGGTACGAGATAGCATCCTATCCTCAATCTTTTCAGCGTGGTTGTCAATGTACCACTGCTGAATATATACTTACTACTAAGTCTTATTTACGTGTAATTAACTCCTGTCGGAGAGATAGTATCACCGGAAAATTATCTACCATTCGTGGTCGTGTGTATGGAAATTTAAAATCGGGAAATGCTAAATTAAAAGTTCAGTTCTTCTGGCCTTTTCGAGCCAAATATTGGATTATTGAATTAGCCCCAGATTATTCGTATGCAGTAGTTGGACATCCGAATCGCAAATCACTTTGGATTTTATCTCGTACCCCGAAGATGAATGAAATAGTATATAAACAAATTGTTGCTGGTTTAAAAGACAAAGGATACGATTACAGAGGATTAGTTATCACGCAGCAGGATTGTTACTAATTTAAATTCCATTCAAATAATATAGTAAACATGAAAATCGATTTAGGTATTTCAGATAAAAAGCAGAAAAAGAGCATTGATCGACTCTCCATTCTATTGGCGGATGAATCGATTTTGTATATAAAAACAAGAAAGTTTCATTGGAATGTTTCGGGGAATAGTTTTATCGAATTACATCGATTATTTCAAGAGCAATATTCTGAACAAGAAATATTAATTGATTCAGTTGCTGAAGATATTGGAATAATGAGTGGGAAGCCTATTGGAATGATGAAGTAATTCTTGGATTGAACCACATAAGATGAAACTCCTAATTCGATTCCTAACCAAGAAGAAATGTTAACTGAATTGCTGAATGATCATGAAAATTTGTTCGGAATCCTTCGGAAGGATATAGGTCATCAGGAAGATCATTCAGATTTGGGGACGATTGATTTCTTAACAGGTATTTTAGAACAACAAGAATCAACTGCTTGGATTTTGAGAAGATATTTAAGTTGCTTCAAATTATTATTCAATTATGACTATTGTCATGTTCCTATTGAAAAGAGCTAATTAATTTTAACTTATGAAAAAGCTTCAAAATAAAACTGCAATTATCACGGGCGCAGCATCTGGTATGGGGAAAGCTATGGCCTTATTATTTGCTCGTGAAGGAGCACATGTACTTGTTTCGGATTTGAATGTATCTACCATAGATTTAGTTGTGGAAGAAATTCGCAAGGAAGGGGGAATTGCATTTGGATTTGTATGTAATGTTTCAGTAGAAGAAGATGTGAAACGCTTAATCAAATTTACTGTAGGACATTTTAAAACCATCGATATACTGGTCAATAACGCAGGTGTAATGGATGATTTTATGCCAATTGATCAAGTGAGTAACGAATTATGGGATAAAGTGCTTCATGTTAATTTATATGGTCCATTTTATACCTGTCGGGAAGTTATTCCTTTGATGTTAAATCAAGGTAACGGAGCTATTGTAAATATTTCATCTATTGGAGGATTACAAGGAGCGAGAGCAGGTGCAACTTATACTGCTTCAAAGCATGCTTTAATTGGCTTAACTAAGAATATCGGGTTTATGTATGCAGCAAAAGGAATTCGATGTAATGCAATTGCTCCTGGTGGAGTTAATACCAACATTGGACTTGGAATGAATCCAAATCCTTTTGGTTATGAGCGTGCTACTTCTGGCGCTACCAACATGACACGTATGGGTGAAGCCGAAGAAATAGCTCAAGCTGCTTTGTTTTTAGCAAGCAATGATTCAAGCTTTGTTAATGGTGCTGTTGTAACTGCTGATGGTGGTTGGACAGCCTATTAATTAGAAGTTAAATTACATTTTAATAATTCGTCCATCCTCCATTTCAATAATAC
>JBIKOC010000431.1:0-2521 GCA_044358335.1 Flavobacteriales bacterium
TTGTAATGCTGATTGGACTCCATCCAATGTGATGAAATCGAGATCGATTCAAGGACTACAACAAGATTTGGTTCAGGATTTTCGCTATTCATTCAATACGCGTCAACAGTATCTTCATTATAGTCTGGTTTTTCCAAATGAGAATATGAAGATTATACTAAGTGGGAATTATTTGCTCAAGGTTTATGAAGATGGTGATCCAGAAAATCTAGTTCTCACCAGAAGATTCATGGTTTACACCACAAAAGCTAAAGTCGCAGCGCGTGTGAAAAGGCCTACTTTAATGAATTTGAGAGATACGCATCAGGAAATTGATGCTGTAGTAGACGTTAGTGCTATTCCTATTACAAATGCATCGTCATCTGTTAAATTGGTAATAAAACAGAATAATAGATGGGATAATGCTGTGTGGTTGAAACCCTTTTCAGTGAATAGCTCATCCATAAATTATGATTTCGATGATGGTAGTAATTGTTTTGCGGGTGGTAATGAATACCGTTGGGTTGATATTAGAAGCTTAAGAATGAATAGTGATCGGGTAAAGCGGATTATTCGCGACTCTGCTTTGGTTGAAATGCAATTACTAGATGATCCAATTCGTGCATTTTCCACCTATCGTTCTTTACCGGAAGCAAATGGCAGATTCTTCATTAGAAATCAAGAAGGCTCTGAACCTGAAGTAGATGGAGATTATACTTGGGTAGATTTCAGTCTTCCTTTTGAAGCTCCTGTCGTAAATGGTAACCTTTTTTTATTCGGTTCGTTATGCGATTGGCAATTCAAAAAGCCTTTTCAACCCGTTTACGATTACCCCGATAAAGCATACAAGGCGCGTATCTTACTTAAGCAAGGAATTTACAACTACAGTTATGTTTTTCAGTCCTCAAAAGGTGGTTCTGGAGACGAATCCTACATAGAAGGCAACTTTTTCAATACCGAGAATGATTATCAAATTCTCTTTTATTACAGGCCTTACACGGAAGTACATGATGAATTAATTGGAATTGGACAGATCAATTCTATCCGAAATCAATAATTCTAAATACAATGTAATTTGGATGTAAGATTTTTTGCATATTTGTAAAGTCAAATCTATTTTTGACACAACCAATATCTAAAACCCGCGCCTATCAAGGCCTCCAGAGAATGTCAATTTGTTTTGTATGATGATTTGTGCCTAACATTGTCTCAACAAAACACTCAAGCCATGATTACACTAGTTACAAATGACATTCGGGTTACAGTTGAAACTAAATTTCAAGAACTGTATTCAGATCCATCGAAGATGTATTACCTCTTCACATATAGGATCAAAATCGAGAACACCGGAGATTATGATGTACAGTTGTTACGTCGTCACTGGAATATCGTTGATTCAATCTCTGAACATCGTGATGTAGATGGTGCTGGAGTTGTAGGTCAACAACCGGTTCTTCGTCCAGGTGAGGTTTATGAATATGAATCTGCTTGCAACTTGAAATCAGAATTTGGAAAAATGTTCGGTAACTATACATTTGAACGTTTAGTAGATGGAGAATCTTTCCAAGTTAGCATCCCAGAATTCAAAATGTCGGTTCCTTACCGTTTGAATTAAGAAATTCCCTTCGGGTTTCTGCTTTAAGCAAACGATGTCCAACTGCGCATTCTAGACATCTGCGCAAATCACAGTAGTTTGTTTTTAGTTGGATCAAGCCTTGAGATGCTGCAGCAGTATCAGGCTGAATCCCAAATTGATTCCATACATCCAGAATACTATTTTTTTCTGGTGGAAGTTGATACAAGACTTCTAAAACACGATCACGAAGCTCTTCATCACCTCGATGAGTTGCATAAACAAACAGAAAAGGCACAATAGCATTCATAAGCAAACTCTGACTTGCAGATTTACCGAAATGCTTTTTCTTCTTAATTGATAAGTGATCCATTACATAATGTTCGTCCCAATAAGGTGAACATTCCATTTCAAACCATTTTACCCATTCTTTTAAGCTTCCCATTTCTCGAAAATTTTCGGGTGAAATAGATTGCTTACTAATCAGGTTTGCCAACTGCGATATTCGAATAGTAGGAAAATTCATTGGGCGTAATCGAAGGAATTTCCACAAGTGCTTCTCTATTGGCTTTAGTTTGTGCTTTCGAGCTAAAAACCAGTATTCATTCCACAAAGCTTGCAGATACTCATCCTCATGTTCTGAATGCAAAAGTCCGCTTTGACCGTATAATAAAGCTTCTAACTGAAATTGACTTTGCTTATAATTTAAAAGTATTCGATAAGGTGTAGATCGAGCTAATAATTCAAATGGCACTGCATTCAATTGCATTCCGACCGACCGAAAAATGAAACAATAAAGTGCCTCGGTCCAATCGTTTTTGGTCAAACTTAGAAGTTGGCGAATTCGGGATGATTTCTCTTCTAAACGTTCTGTCACCAATCGATCAAGCCAGTTTTGCATGGTAATAACATCTGGCCTACCCAATGCTGCACATGGAATTGGGAACATACTTCCAGATAACTCTTCCC
>JBIKOC010000032.1:0-8791 GCA_044358335.1 Flavobacteriales bacterium
TCAATTTCTAGATCAGGGTAAAGTGGCAAACACAAAACTCGAGAGGAAATATCAGAAGCACAATCATCAACCAAATTATTAGTTACATAATTTAGTGAATTTAACGAAGGATAGAAATACCGACGGTGTAAGATTTGCATATCATTAAGTGCTTTGACAACTTTCAACAACTCAGCTTCAGTATTAAATAAAATTGGATAATAGGCATAATTATATTTCGTAGTTCCAGGTTGAATGCTCAAATGTTGAATAGGCAAGCCATTTAAACAGGAAGTGTAAAGGTCTGAAAGCACCTTCCTAGTTTCCATAATATGATTGATTTTTGGCATTAAGCATAAGCCCATAGCGGCCTGAAATTCAGAACTTTTTCCATTGACTCCAACTCCAAAAAAAGCTTCTGGACCATTATGTCCAAAATTCCGCATGTAGCTTATTTTGTGAGCTAATTCATCATCATTAGTTATAATACCTCCTCCTTCAATTGTATGGAAAAGCTTGGTAGCATGAAAACTAAGGGTAGAAATATCTCCATAATTCAGAACTGATTGATTATTATACTCAACACCAAAAGCATGGGCAGCATCATAAATAACTTTCAATCCTTTTTGCTTAGCTAATGCTTCAATATCTTCAACAGGACAAGGGTTACCATAAACATGAGTAACTAAAATGCCAGTAGTTTGTGGGGTAATTACTTTCTCAATTGTTTTCGCCGTAACCGTTAATGTATGTGGGTCAATATCGGCAAATATGGGATTACAGTTTTCCCAAACTAGACAACTTGTCGTGGCAACATATGAGAAGGGTGTTGTAATAACATCGCCTTTTAACCCTCCCGCTTTTATTGCGATTTGTAAAGCAATCGTACCGTTGTTAACGAAAAAAAAATGCTTAACGCCTAGAAAATCTTTAATTTTATTCTCTAATTCGATGACTAGAGGACCATGATTTGTTAAATGCCCACGCTCCCAAATACCTTTCAAATAGAATACATACTCCTCCAAATCTGGCAGGAAAGACTTTGTAACATTAATCATCTATCAAATGGATGGATTTGTTTATTATGTACAAATATATAATAATCTACGATTTATTCAAAACTGGAAAATTTGAATGTGTTTTATGAGTAATTAATAAGCAATTAAGCAGTATTAAAGAATATCAATAAAAATAAAGTAATTGGATAATCAAATTTTTAATACGTTATAATATTTATAAGTCCCGACTAACAGAAACTAGTTATTTCAATTGATGAAATTGAATTAATAATCAAATGAAATTTTAAGAAGAAAGGAATAGTATAATATTATCAATTAATAACTTCTAAAAACTAAAATCAGCAACTATCGCCAATCAAACACTGGAAATTAAAATCAAATCTCTTTAAAGAAAGGGTCAAGGTTAATTCCTGTCAAAATGTATAAATAAAAGTTTATTTTTGAGGCTTAACACCAATAAAAGGCACAATAAATGTTAGATTTCATTGTTTATCAAGCTTATAGCGGGCTATTACTTTCATCAATCATACTCTTAGGTTCATTAATAATCCAAGACTCCACACAAATAGAGTGTAATAAAAATACACATTTTTCAAAAATTATTTTTTGGGGGGCACTTATTACAATTACTTTCATAGCAGCCTTTTTTACTCGTGGAAATACTATTTTATTAGGTTTATTTATTCCATTCATTTTTATAATAACCCAATTAAAAAAAAGCATAGGTAATTATAAGTCTTTCAATAAGTTTTCGTTTCAGTCCATACTTTACAAAACTCTTGCTGTATGGGGAATAAGTGTCATTTTTTCATTAGTAGAATTTGTAAAATATTACAATTTTGAGCTGGGGGTCATAACTGATGTGCCTCATTTTGACTTTCTATATTATGGTAAATTATCAAAATATATGGTCGAATATGGTATAGAGAATAGGTTATTCCTTTTAAATCAGTTGATCGAAAATTCAACAAGTGTAAGGCAACCCTATCATTACCCAGAACTTTGGATTAATGGATTACTAGTTAAAATTACGGGGGAGTCATCTGTTCAACTACTTATATTCTCAACCTTCCCCCTACTTAAAGCTATTACTTGTTCAACCATTTATAATCTAACTATAGGAAATGGTAAAGAATATTCTAAGCTGAGAACAATTTTAATAGTCGCATCCATAATTACCATTTCGGGGTTTTATTTTCCATTTTATAATTCATCTGAATTATTAAAGTATTTCGATGGGATAACACAAGCAGGGATTTTAATGGCTTTCGGGAAAAAATATGTTCTAATTTATCTTCTTGCCACTTTTTCCATTTTTTACTATTTAAACAAGGAAAAGTATGTTGAATTTCTGCTTTTACTTTCTGTTATCCCTTTATTTTCAATTGGTTGCCTTCCTTCTGTATGTGCAATAGAACTGTTATTTCCTGTCTATTTAATTTATACGAAAAAAATTGGCTTGAAAAATCTAATGGGGATTTATTTCAACCAACTCCTAATTATCAGCTTTTTGGGTATTTACTATTCCATTAATGGCTTAAGCGAACTCAATAACACTTTATCAAGTTCCGCTTTGATATCGCGCATAATTCAAAATCCTGAAATTGCGCTCTTTAAATCATTTTTCTTTTCTTCTTTTTTTTCAGGATTACGTTTTGTTTTATTCTTTTTGCCCTATTTCGCAATACTTATATTTCTACGTATCAACAAATTAAAATCATTATATAATGTTGGCGTTTTAATAATTTCAGTAATGCTTGGAGGGTTATTAGCAGTTGGTCTTAGTCTGGGAATACTAGATAATGGTCAGTTTTTTTATAATTCTATCCCAATCATAATTATTCTAATTGCTTTTGAAATTAGCAAAGCATTAAATGAAACCCCAATCCATTCCATAAAAATAACAGTTATACCCATCACCCTTTTAATCTTTGGGTTCTGGCATATATATAGCAATAATGAACATGAAAAGAAATCAAATTTGCCTTATAATCAGCTAAGTGAAGATTTAAAACTTCGAAATTTAAATTTGTTTTCAAAAAGTAATGACAAGCCTATTATTGGCCTTTTCAAAGCAACTGGTTTAGAAAAAACAAATTATTCCTTCCTCGATTCATATTACCGTAATAGCCATTTTTACCTTCAACTACTTCCAAATTATCAAGATGCCATTAACATTGACATAACTGATTTCATAAACCCTGAAAGTAAAATTAATTTAATTGATCAATATCTCATTAAGCAAAATGAGTTTTATTACTACTTAGAACAAACAAACCAAGAACTAAGCGGGCTTAGTTTAACTTCATTTGCGAGAAAAATAGAAGCCAGTTTTTTTGCAGATGGTGACTCACTCTATATCATTAATAACTTATCAGATCAAGAATTAGAATCCTTGTTTAATAGCCATATTCGAAAATGATATTGCTTACAAATAAATATTTACAAAATTTTGTCAGCAAAGAAATACACTCAATCCAACACCTCATTTTAAACAATTCATCACATTTGAACCACAAAAGCATAATGTTAACCTTTTAATCAAGATTACGTTTAAATACATTTGAATCGAATTCCGTATACTTGTCGAGATATTCAATACGTATCATTTCAAACCACTTATGTCATCTAATTTAAAGACCCGAATTTCAGAAAAAGTTCTTCCACATTCAGCTAATCTTAAGTCAATGATTAGTGAACATGGCTCCATAAAAATAGGTGAAATAACACTAGCTCAGGTCTATTCAGGGATGAAGGGGATGGTTGGAATGATAACCGAAACTTCCAAACTGGATCCAAATGAAGGAATTCGGTTTAGGGGATTTAGTATTCCTGAATTAAGAAATCTTTTACCAAAAGCACCCAACGGAATTGAACCCTTACCAGAAGGCATATTCTATTTGATGATTACAGGAGAAATCCCAAACGATCAACAAGTATCTGATTTAAGTAGAGAATGGGAATCTAGAAGTAACGTTCCGGATCATGTTTTCAAGATGTTGGATGCTTTACCAACTTATACTCATCCAATGACTCAGTTAAGTGCTGCTGTTTTAGCATTACGTACTGATTCTGTTTTCGCTCATGAGTACGAAAAAGGGATAAATAAAAAAGATTATTGGGATCCAATGTTCGAAGATTCCATGAATCTCATTGCCCGTTTGCCTCGAGTTGCTTCTTATATATATCGGAGAACATATCATAATAACATACAAATCGAGCCGTTAAAAGGAGCCGATTGGTCGGCCAATTTCGCACACATGATGGGCTATGACAGTCATGAAGTTGCCGAATTGATGAGATTGTATTTAACCATTCATGCAGATCATGAGGGCGGAAATGTTTCGGCTCATGCGACACATCTAGTAGGTTCAGCATTAAGTGATGCTTACTATTCATTTGCTGCTGGCTTATGTGGATTAGCAGGCCCTCTTCATGGTTTAGCAAATCAGGAAGTAATAAGATGGATATTAGATCTACAAAAGGATTTAGGTGGTGGGCTTCCTACGAAAGAACAAATAATTCAGTACGTGAATAAAACCTTAGCCGAGGGCAAGGTTATTCCTGGTTATGGGCACGCTGTATTAAGAAAAACAGATCCACGCTTTACAGCTCAAATGGAATTTGCTAAAAAGTATATGCCAGATGATGACATTGTAAATATCGTTTGGCTTGTTTACGAAGTTGTTCCTGAAATATTGAGTAATATTAAAAAGATTCAAAATCCATGGCCGAATGTTGATGCCCATTCTGGAGCATTATTGATACACTATGGAATTAAGGAGTATGATTTTTTTACTGCCCTATTTGGCGTGTCTCGTGCTTTAGGTGTTCTTGCTCAATTAACGATAAGTAGAACTTTAGGACTGCCTATTGAAAGACCGGGATCAATCACTACTGAATGGATTAAAGCAAAAATCGATTCCACTCAGAAAACTGTTTAGATTCTATAAACAGCCCTTACATTTTAAGCAATAAGCTACTTTTTCGTTGAAAGACGATGACGTAGGTATGTATATATCATTGGAGTGATTGATAGAATTACAATTCCAATCACAACAGCCTCAAAATGTTGCTGAAAAAAAGGTAGATTTCCTAAGAAAAAACCTGCAAGAGTCATAGAACTAATCCACAGGAATCCACCAACAAGATCATAAGGTAGAAACTTCCGTTTATAATCCATTTCACCAATTCCAGCGACAAAGGGGGTAAAAGTCCTTACAATTGGAACAAATCGAGCCATTATAATTGCTTTCGTCCCATATTTTTCAAAAAATTCATGGGTCTTATCGATGTATTCTTTTTTGACCAGATTCCGGTTAGATATTTTTAGATTTATTGCCTTATTACCAGCAAAGCGGCCAATCATATAATTCAGATTGTCACCAAGAACAGCAGCAAGAAATAATAAGGTAATTAATAAGAATAAACTCAATTCAGAATTAGGTCTTGCACATAATGCCCCAGCAGCAAATAAAAGTGAATCACCAGGTAAAAATGGCATCACAACAAGACCCGTTTCAACAAAAATGATTAGAAAGAGAATAGCATAAATTGAATTCCCGTAGTCAATTACAAGTTGATCAAGATGGGAATTTATATGCAGAATAAAATCGAGAAGAGAAGTTAAGAATTCCATATTTGCTCCAAAAATAAACTATTTCAAACGATTATTAATTAACCAGGTACTAAATAATCTAACTGCAATTGCTCTATGACTGACATTATTTTTAATTTCTGAAGATAATTCTGCGAAACTTTGATTAAAACCTGTTGGGATAAAAATTGGGTCGTAACCAAACCCACCACTACCTAACCTTTCATTTGAAATACTACCTTGGATAGTTCCTTCAAATATGTATTCTCCAAAAATATCTACATATGCAATCACAGTAATGAAACGAGCAGATCGGTCTTCCATATTTTTCATTTCATTTAACACTAAATCTATATTAGCACTTGAATCTCTCTCAGGACCAGCATAATGCGCTGAATCTACACCTGGTCGACCATCCAATTTGAAAATTTCCAAACCAGAATCATCGGCAAAACACGCTAAACCGGTATTTTCAAAAAGTGTTTTAGCTTTTTGAAGAGCATTTCCACGAATTGTTTCTTGTGTTTCTGGTAAATCGATATTAAAATCTAATTGGTTCAAACCAACAATTTTAATCTCAGATGGCAAGATTGCCTTAACTTCTTCTAATTTATGGTTGTTTCCAGTTGCAAATATTAGTCTCATTACAAAATCCATTTAAACAATTTGACAATTAAGAAAAAACTAGGCTGAAACAAATTTCTTAATATTGCTTTCGGTTATAATCAATAAAAAATTAAGTTCCCAATAAAGGATTCGACTTATTTGACTATCGATTTTAAAACCGATTTGAATTAAATACATAAGTAATCAAAAACATATTCATCAAAGCTTTTTTAATGCACTGATGAAATTTTTAGTCAATAAAAGGGACACCGTGGAAAAGCACAGTAAAATATTTATAGCAGGTCATCGAGGAATGGTTGGATCAGCAATCTGGAGAACCTTATCAAATCATGGATATTCAAACCTTATTGGAGCTACTTCGAAAGAATTGGATTTAAGAAGACAAGCAGATGTTGAAACGTTTTTTGATCGAGAAAAACCAGAATATGTTATACTCGCTGCTGCCAAAGTTGGAGGTATCATGGCGAATAATACATATAGAGCTGATTTTATTTATGAAAATCTAATTATTGAAAGCAATGTAATTCACACTTCTTGGAAAGCAGGTGTAAAAAAACTATTATTCCTAGGTTCTTCATGTATTTATCCCAAATTGGCTGAACAGCCACTTAAAGAAGAAAGTTTGTTGTCGGGTTATTTAGAACAAACAAATGAACCCTATGCAATAGCAAAAATTGCGGGTATAAAAATGTGCGAAAGTTATCGTAGACAATATGGATGTGATTTCATTTCAGCTATGCCTACAAATTTGTATGGAAAGAATGATAATTATGACTTACAAAACTCACATGTATTACCTGCATTACTCAGAAAAATGCATACAGCCAAAGTGAACAATTCGGATTTTGTTGAACTTTGGGGGACTGGTTCTCCTTTGAGAGAATTTATGTACGTAGATGATTTGGCAGATGCTTGTGTTTTCCTTATGAATAATTACTCTGAGGAACTCTTTGTTAACATAGGATATGGTGAAGATATAAGTATTAGAAATTTAGCCTCACTAATTAAAGAAATTGTCGGGTATAAAGGAGATATCCGTTTTGACAGCTCCAAACCAGATGGAACACCTAGAAAATTAATGGACAGTAGCCGACTTCGTACATTAGGATGGGAACCTAAAACAAACTTGGAAACTGGCATAAGAGAAACCTACCTAGAGGTGCAAAATCTTCTTCTCTCATAGATTCATAAAGCTGAAGCAAGCACCCTACTAAAGGAAAAAACATTAGATTTGCGGCACAACGTAAAAAATGAGCAGCAATTCTGACAAAGACTGGGATTTGATCATTCGCCCTTACGGTGGACTGTTTGATCTTAAACTCAAAGAACTTTGGGCATATAGAGATTTATTATACCTTCTTGTTCGTCGAGATATCATCACTGTTTACAAACAAACATTGTTAGGAGTTTTTTGGTTCATCTTACCTCCTATCCTAAATACACTTATCTATTTTGTTTTATTTGGTTTGATTGCTAATGTTTCAACAGATGGAACAAATCGAATACTGTTTTATTTAACAGGTTTAACTTCTTGGGGATATTTTGCTGATTGTATTAGCAGAACATCTACAACTTTTAGGGCTAATGCCAGCATCTTTGGAAAAGTCTATTTCCCTCGTTTAATTGTCCCTTTATCATCTGTCATTTCTGCAATGATAAAATTTGGAATCCAAATATTAGTTCTCATAGCAGCTTTGATATTCTTTCAATTTAAAGATGGAAACATCCATACTCAATATGAATATCTGTGGTTACTGCCATTTTTATTGTTACTAATGATGTTTATAGGACTTGCTTTTGGAATTATCATTTCTTCCTTAACAACTAAATACCGCGATCTCAGTAATATGATTCCTTTTGCTGTTCAATTGCTGATGTATGCAACCCCAGTAATTTATCCAGCATCAATATTTCCTCCAAAACTACATTGGATATTAATTATCAATCCTCTTACTCCTGTTATTGAGTCTATAAGATTTGTTTTTCTAGGTTGTGATTCAATCAATTGGCTAATGTTAAGCTATACAGTGGTATTTGCGGTTGTTAGTATGGTAGTTGGACTTATGCTATTCAACAGAACTGAAAGAAATTTCATGGATACTGTGTAAAGCAAAAAGAACTAAAAGTTTTTTGAATTATGTCAATAGTTGTTCACGTTGATCAAATTTCTAAAGTGTTTCGTTTAGGAGATGTTGGATCATCTACTTTAACAGAAGACCTTAGAACAGCATGGTATAAACTTCAGGGAAAGGAGAATCCTTACCTTAAGTTAGCAAATGAAAATGATCGAACAACTGGAGGGAATTCAGATTTTATATGGGCTTTACGAGATATTAATTTTGAAATTAGCCAAGGTGAAATTGTAGGATTGATTGGTAGAAATGGTGCTGGTAAATCAACCTTACTAAAGATTCTTTCAAGAACTACAACACCTAGCCAAGGTCAAATTAAACTTAAAGGTAAAGTGGCCAGCTTACTTGAAGTTGGCACAGGATTTCACCCCGATTTAACTGGACGAGAAAACATCTTTCTTAACGGAGCAATTTTAGGAATGCGAAAATCTGAAATT
>JBIKOC010000432.1:0-2510 GCA_044358335.1 Flavobacteriales bacterium
TGAATAATAGTATTGTGGGTTGTAATCAGTAATCGTTACTGTAACCACATTACCATTGACTGCAGTAGTAGCTTGCACTTGGTAGGTACAAGGTACGTTCACCCAAGTACAAGTTTGTTCAGTACACCCTAAGACATTGGCGACAGTTAAACAAAGTTGATGTTGACCTTCGGGAAGAGCAGTAGTGAAATTAGCAGAGCCTCCTGATAGAGGAACACCATCAACCGACCAAGAAAATGAACTCCATGTTTGGTTGCTATTAGCTATTAATTCCCAAGTACCATTGTTTTGGTTAACAGCTTCGATAGTTAAATCAGAGCAAGAAATTTCAGCTTCCCAACCACTTCTAGTCACAGTAAAATCGGAGGTGAAATGGAAAGTTAAGGAACCATCAGTACTCGTTGATGTGAATGATAGCGGATTGGAATAAACACCGTTAAGATAAGCCAATTGATTTCCAGTAGTGTCGTTTCCGTCGTAAACTCTTAAATAGTCGAAATTGTTTTCTAAGTCAAGATGTGTAAAGGTAACATGTAACATTGCACCAGGAGTCGATGGATACAGCGTTAGGACGTAATTTTCATTATTCAAATATTCACCTGAAATATTACCTGAATCGTAAAACATATTACTGCAAACCGTTTGATTTCCTGTTTGCATCAAAACAGCTTGTGTGGATTGATTACATCCAATGGTTACCAATCCAGGAACTGTAATAGTACAACCGCAAGCATCGTTAATTATTAAAGTAACTGGATAGGTTCCTGCTTGTGCATAAGTTGCCTGGAATGAAACTCCTTGTCCAGTTTGACTTCCCGATTGCCAGATATAGGTGTAGTTACCACATCCACCAAAAGTATTAGCTGAGAAAACTGCATTTAGGCCATTTGTTGTGCTGACTATTTCTCCTGTAAATGAACTACATGGAGTAACGATTACATCTGTACAAAATGTACCTGAACATCCAGCTGCATCGGTAACTGTTACACAAGCCGTATATGTTCCAGGAGCTGTTAAGAATACTTGTGCAAACCCATTTGTATCGGATTGAAAAGTTTGTCCATTACTGAATGTCCATGAATAGGTGTATGGCCATTGTCCACCCGAAGCATTCGCATAAAATTGGTAGATACCCGGACTCGAATTAACATTCTGCATGGTAACCGGAAGGGATTGACAGGCAACAGTAACAACAGGTTGACAGAGAGTATCTGTACATCCGTTCGCATCCGTACCATAAATGCAAAGATTATACGTTTGTCCACCTGCCGGATAGGTATGAACAGCTGTAAAAGCAGAAGTCATTAAACCTGTTTGGCTAGAACCGTCACCATAGTCAATTTGCAAGTTGATTGGCATGGCGTTATTGGTCCAATTATACACGACCAGATTAAGATTCTGGCTGTATATCTGAGGTTGAGCATTCAAGAAATTGTTTGCACAAGGCCCGTCAGTAACTTGAAAATCTTGACAGGTAGAATCGGTACAACCTGCAGCATCTGTAGCATATAGGCAGATATAATAATTCCCGTTAGGAAGTACTTGCTCAAATGTGGGACTTGAAAAATATCCCCAAGAAGGAATATACCAAGAGTATGTGACTGGCAAAACAGCATTTTCTACTTGAACATTTCCGAGGGAAACTAATCCACCACCTTGATTGGTCAAGGTAAAAGTTGGATTTAGGTTACAAGTACCACCCGAGCTTATTTGAACAGTTAAAATTCCTGTAGCACACCAGCTTGTTTGCAGTGAATCATACATAGTTAGTGTGATAACGTATACACCGTTTTGAGCGTAAGTATGAGTAATGAACTGTCCGGTTCCAGAAGTTCCATCTTGGAAATCCCATACATACAGCGTATTTCCAACAGGTGCTTGTAGAGTAGTTCCAACAGTGACGGTATTACCTACTTGTTGCAGCAAATCGACAGGTGCCGAATTCGGACATTGTGAAAATGCCGGAGTAGCAAACGCAGTGATGGCAAGCACTAGCGATAAAAAGTAACGTTTGAATTGCATAACGAGTTTGTTTGTTGATTGAAAGGTAAATGAAGTTTTCAAACTAGAACAATTTTTTCAGGGATTTATGATTCAATTCTTACGGACTCAAGCAGGGTAATAAGTCTGTTTAGACTATAAAAAAACAAGGTATGTGGGTGGTATTACTTACTACTTAGATGGGATTTTGAAATCTAAATCAATTCAACACTTTGAAATTGACTTTAGGGTTAAATTTTGGGTCGAATCTTTATGGCTACGAAAATCTATTATATTTGAATCGATTGCTTGTTATTGGAGAAGATGCGGTTCAAATTTATTATCAATAGACCCTAACCGACGATAAAATCAAACAATTGCACAAACTGTTATTGAACAAATCATTACCCTTACCATTCTGAAAATCGCCCTTTGATATGAAACGAGTAGTTCTTCTTTTACTTCTGATTGCAGGATTTTCTTCTTGTAAAAAATGTTATGACTGTACCAAGAAATGTGGTTCTTGTTCG
>JBIKOC010000033.1:0-8712 GCA_044358335.1 Flavobacteriales bacterium
AAGCAGGTTCGATAATTATTACTTCCTCTCCTTCTCGAACCAAGGCGTTAATTGCAGTATACAGAGCCTGAGTAGCACCTGCAGTGATTGTTATTTCTGTTTCGGGATCGTACGCCATGCTGTACATTTCCTCGGTTTTTTGTGCAATCGCTTCCCGCAAACTTGGAATACCCGGCATGGGAGCATATTGATTTTGACCGCGACGGAGATGTTTTTCTACTAATGAGATTAACTCAGGGGCACAATCAAAACCTGGAAATCCTTGAGAAAGATTGATGGCCTGATGCTCATTGGCTAACTTAGTCATCACCGCAAAAATGGAAGTTTGTACGGCTGGTAATTTTGAATGAATGGCGGAAGGATACTTGGGCATGATTGAAATTGAAGAAAAACAAAAATAGGTAAGCCCGAACGCATACCAACGTATTTAACTAAAAGGTAAGATTATTTTATTGTCGCGAATCGGTGGATGTAGCTTTTAACTGTACTTTTATCGGCTAAATCAAACCTTTTATACATGACGATTGACGATAAAATGGTTGTTTCGGTAAACTACCGTCTTACTGTAAGCAGCGATGGTTCTTCACAAGAAGACCTTGTTGAAGAAACAAATCCAGAACAACCGTTCGTATTTCTTTTTGGAGTAGGTGGACTACTAGAAGAATTCGAAAGCAACCTGCGAGGTTTAAAATCAGGCGATACATTCGACTTTATCATTAAGTCAGAAAACGGATACGGCGTAAATAACGACGAGAATTTGGTTAAAATTCCAATGGAGGCATTTGTTGGTGAAGGAGAAGAACTTGACCGTGAAATGGTAACACCGGGTAATTATTTACCTATGGTTGATGATCGTGGAAATCAAATGCAAGGATTAGTATTGGCCGTGAATGAAGATCACATTGTAATGGATTTCAATCATCCTTTAGCTGGTAAAGACCTACATTTTCAAGGAAGTGTGAATGAATTACGTAGTGCTTCTGCCGAAGAACTTGCTCATGGGCATGTTCATGGTGAAGGTGGACATCATCACTAAACTTTAAAAAATTAGAAAGCCCGGTTCAATTGAATGAGCCGGGCTTTTTTGTTTTAGATGAATGGCTTTTTAAGATGTTTTAACCTTAGCATTCAAGTTAAACTTAACAACGAATGTGTCGTTAATCATTTTATCTCCAATGTCCTGGAAGAATTTACCAGAACCATATTTGATATCCCATTGAGTACGGTCAATTTCAAATTCAGCAACACAGCTAACTGCTTCTGGACTTATCATGATAGTTGCAGGAAAGGTGATGGACTTTGCAATTCCTTTGATGGTCATATTTCCGGTAACAGTATAGTTAGCGGTTCCTGCAGCAGCCCCTGCGATTGGTTCAGCTTTTACCAATTCAAATGTTGATTCTGGGTGTTTTTCAGAAGCAAAAAAGTCATCCGATTTTAAGTGCCCTACCAATTTGGTATTGTACTCATCGCCGGCAGGAATATCTAGATTGATAATTGAATTCATATCCATGATAAACTTTCCGGCTTTCAAATTACCTGAATCAACTTGCAATTCACCCGATTTAATTGCAACTGTACCATTATGTTGACCAGTTACTTTTTTAGCTAGCCATTCAACATTTGATCCAGTTGAATCTAACACATATGTTACTGCTCCAGCACCTGCTTTTGCGGCATTGGCACTTTCGCCAGAATTTACGGAACTTCCTCCACACGATGAAAGTATCAACATGGAAATTACCGAAGACATTAAGAATACTCGTTTCATTTTTCGATTTGTTTATTTAGTTATGTTTTTTGTTTCGCGACCTTTATCGAGCAGATAATTCAGCATTTTAGCTTCATCAACAGTTAGCGAACTCGTTCCAAAAAAGAACTCATCCTCGATTATATCAATCTTACTCAACAGTTCCAAACCTGCTTCAGTAATTTTTACATCAACTGCACGACGATCATTCGAACTTACTGAACGTTCCACCAATTTCTTTGCACGAAGTTTCTCAACTATTCGAGAAGCATTTGAGGCCTTGTCAATCATTCGATTAATCAAATCATTCACAGTAGTTGCTTTTGGATGCTGCCCACGTAAAATTCGTAAAATATTGAATTGAGGTGTTGTAAGACCGAATTTCTTTAGCACTTGCAAGTGATGATGAGTGATACAGCTTACCGTATACATCAAATTGATTGATGCTTTTTGATATTCGCTCTTAAACTTAACCTGTTGAACCTCTTGCTCTATTGCCATATGGACAAATTTATGTAATCACATTAAATGTACCTACATCAGTACAATTTTATATTTCAACCAAAGCATTAACAAATGACTATCAATTCTTTACAAATGACTTAGTGGCTATACCTTCCGGTCCTGAGATTCGAATGAAATAATATCCAGCATCTAACTGTTGAATATTTATCGGATTTAAATCCGAAGCATTTAAGTTACCATTCAAAACACATTTACCTGAAATATCAACTATAGAATAGGTGTTAGTGTGTTTGAAATTACCCCTCAGAACCAATTCTGCATTGGCCGGATTGGGAAACAAACTAAAATTTGAACTACTTAAATCTGAAATGCCTGATATATCGACAAAATCTAAAAACTCACGTCTATAGCTATTCTGAAAATCCATGTTGTTATTATTCCAAAATTGAGCTTCAATCGTTATCAAACGAGATTCTCCATCATAGGAATTTGTGTAAGAAGAAAAATCAGCAATAGTCCATGTATCATTTTCAAATATTTCATATTTATCTATCGTTAGATTATCAAATTGATCATACTCAATCGTAGTTCGATTATCATCCGACCAACTTTCACCATCGGATGATTCAACTAAAATAAATTGATTCAATCCGTTAATTGTAGTCGTTTGTCGCTCCGAGTTTATCCAATCGATTTGACCAAAAATCTGTAGAATGTAATTAGCTGGTTCAATATCAATTAAAATAAGTCCTTCTCCTACCCAAACAATATCAATTGCCCGTTGAGTTAAATTCCATGAACTTCCATCCCATTGATATAAAAAAATAGTGTCGGGCTGGACAGCAGTTGCAGAATAGCCACAGCTAAATTTAAACTCATTTTCTAGGACGCCAGGAGTAAGAGTAGCAGAACGAACTACAACTTCATCTATCTTATTACTTGCTGTATAAGTTAGTGTGTAATCTAAGTATGCTCCCCAAGAACTAATTCCATTATCATATACTTCGTTTGTGGCAGAAACTAAATTTCCATCAGTGTATACATCTACCCTTCGCTGACCATCAATTAGTAACCAATTTGCACCATCCCAAGTATATCCTTCATAGCCTGTTTCTAAGCCTGAAGCTGAATATAGCGTAACGTTTTTGCTACTATTCACATACGTACTTCCGTCCCAAGTTTCAATAATTTCAGTTTCTTGAGCACCTGAAGCATTGTACGTATAAGTGATTCGTTCATCGATTTGCATTCCAGATGAATAATCCACCATACTCGTTGTTAAGTATGAATTATCGTAGCTGTAAACGTTGGTATTAACTAAATTCCATACACTACCTTTGGTATCCCAGGTTGAGAATCTTTCTTGTCCGGGGCGCCAATCGGGTACTGAGCGGTCATGCGTTTGACGAATCGAATGTTTAATCGCAAAAGGACTAACATGACGATTTTGAGTTTGAGCTTGTAGAGACAGCGAAAGCACTGTAGCTAATAGGATTAGGAAGCGACTTTTCATGACGATGGGTTTATTTAGAACAAAGCTAATAAGCATTATGAGAGTTTACCCCTGCACAGGAAAATATCTTAACAGTTGAATGTTTAAGCTAAACGAAACGAGCAGATTCTGCTTGATATCCTATACTAGAAAGCCATTGTGCATATGCTTCGGTAAATCCATGGTTGACGATGATACGGCTAGCACCACTTTCTTTCACAGCTATATTGAGAGATGGCCAATCAGCATGATCCGAAAGTACAAAACCACGGTCGGCAGCTCTCATTCGTTTGGCACCACCAATTCCCATCCAGCCGGAAGCAATTCCCAATGAATACGAACCTAAAAGCTGCATCATGGGCGAATCGGGTGCAATAAATGGAGTAATCACTAAAGCCCGACTTAACTGTTCAGGAGATGAATCTGCATTCAACAATCGAGCATTGGGTAATTCAAAACCACTTTTACGAATAACTTCATTCGTCTTTTCTATCGCATCATGAACGTAAACTGGACCAATAGATTGATCTAAATGAAACAGCAAACGTTGCGATTTACCGAGTGAATAACCATGTATCACACTGCAAATTCCCTTTGCTGCATTGCTTTTCCACCAAGCATGTATTTCATCAAAGATGAGTGCTTGTGGTTTCCAACGATAAACAGGCAATCCAAAGGTCGATTCGGTAATAAAGACATCACATTTTACTGGTTCAAATGGCTGAGAAAATCCGTCATTTTCCAGTTTGTAATCGCCCGAATACACCCAAACTTCACCTTTATATTCAACTCGAATTTGAGCAGAACCAATGGTATGTCCAGCCGGATGAAAAGAAAATTTCACCCCATTAATCATTATTGGTTCTCCGTAACGAATCGTTTCCAATGGCAGATTTTTTCCCAACCGCAAGCGTAAAACTTCTGCCGAATCGTGATGTGCCAAATAAGCCTGTGATCCACCACGAGCATGATCGCTATGGGCATGACTAATAAGTGCCCGGTTCACTTTCCGCGATGGATCAAGAAAAACATCTGCTGGCGGACAATAAATTCCCTTCTCGGTAAACTGTAATAAATCCATCGCTGTAACATTACAAAAAACACCCATCGATATGCTTCCTAAATGTATTTTTGTAGCATGAATAAAATCGAGCATCTAGGAATTGCCGTTCGCGACTTATCAAAAGCACAAGAACTCTTCAACCTTCTATTAGGAAAGGAATCGTATAAAGTTGAAAGTGTGGAGCGTGAAAAAGTCAACACCCTTTTTTATCAATTAGGTGAAAGCAAAATCGAGCTCCTCGAAAGCTCTGATCCAGATGGCACCATTGCCAAATTCATTGATAAACGCGGAGAAGGTTTTCACCATGTAGCTATTGCCGTAGATGATATTCGAGCCGAAATGCAACGCTTGAAAAATGCCGGTTTTGAACTACTCAATGATGAACCTAAACCAGGTGCCGACAATAAAATAATCTGCTTTCTTCATCCCAAATCAACAGGCGGATTACTTGTTGAACTTTGTCAGGACAAATAAAAATATCGAAACATAACACCTTAGTGGTATGTTAAATTCGGAGAATTCTTCTAATTTTCCGGCCTCACCTGACCAAAGCATCATGAAATATCAAGCAATCGATTCTGCACTTTATATTGAAAACCGTCGTCGCTTTACTGCGAAGATGAAACCGAATAGTATCGCCGTATTTGTTTCAAACGACGAAATGCCACGCAGTGCTGATGCTACTTATTTCTGGCGTCAAAATCCCGATCTTTTTTATCTAACGGGTATCGATCAAGAACAAACCATTCTTATCCTTTTTCCCGATTGCCCTAATCCAAAAATGCGTGAAGTTCTGTTTCTACGCAAAACCAATGAACACATTGCGATTTGGGAAGGACACAAATACACCAAAGAAGAAGGTAAAGCTGCATCTGGAATTGAAAACATTCTCTGGACAGAAAGTTTCGAATCGACCTTTCATGTCTTGATGACCTATGCGAATACTATTTATTTAAATCAAAACGATCATGATCGGGCAAGTACAGTTGTACCCTATCATGAATTACGATTTGCACAACAAGTTCAGGCAAAATATCCGCTACATCATATCGAACGGAGTTCACCGATCATGCATGCGCTTCGGGCAATCAAATCTCCACTCGAAGTAGCAGCCATGCAAACGGCTTGTAACATAACCGATAAAGCATTCCGCCGAGTTCTAGGCTTTGTTAAACCAGGAGTTTGGGAACATGAAATTGAAGCCGAAATCATACACGAATTCATCCGCAATCGAGCTACAGGTCACGCATATAATCCGATTATTGCTTCAGGTCCATCAGCTTGTGTCTTGCATTATGTCGAAAATAACCGTCAATGCAAAGACGGAGATGTAATCCTGCTAGATTTTGGTTCCGAATACGGAAACTACAATTCTGATTTGTCCCGCAGTATTCCTGTAAGTGGACGATTTACTGCTCGTCAACGTGCGGTTTATGATGCTGTATTACGGGTGATGAAATATGCCACCAATATGCTTCGTCCGGGTACGAAATACGATAATTACGTAGCTCAGGTAGGACTTGCAATGGAGGAAGAATTAATTCAATTGGGATTGCTCAACGCAGCTGAGGTGAAGAATCAAAACCCCGATTCTCCACTTTACAAAAAGTACTTCATGCACGGTGTATCCCATTATTTAGGACTTGATGTTCACGATGTGGGCTATCGTTACGCTGAGTTTCAAGCGGGCATGGTATTCACATGCGAGCCAGGCATTTACATTCCAGAAGAAGGTTTGGGTATTCGTCTCGAAAACAACATTCTTCTTACCGATAATGGCAACATCGACCTTATGGCAAACATTCCGTTAGAAGCTGAAGAAATCGAAGATTTGATGAATCGTTAATCAATACTCTTGATCTCCTTTTAGGTAGTTCGGATAGCGTATTGAATGGACTTTTTTCACCTCATCCATTAATAATTTACGGAAGGGCTCAATATTCTCTTTTTCAGTTGCCGAAATAAAGATAGCTGGTGCATTATTCTTTGCCATCCAGCTACGCTTCCAATCATCTAACGAGAAATTTTCCCGTAAGATGGGAGACAAATCATCTTCATCTTTCTTTACATAGCTAAACGCATCAATCTTATTAAAGACCATGATGATTGGCTTATCCATGCTTTTGATATCGGTCAAAGTTTCATTTACTGCAGCTATATGATCCTCAAAACTAGCATGCGAAATATCCACCACATGAATCAAAATATCTGCTTCTCGAACCTCGTCGAGCGTAGATTTAAACGATTCAATTAACTGTGTAGGTAGCTTACGAATAAACCCAACCGTGTCGGAAAGCAAAAACGGAATATTTTCCAAAACCACTTTACGAACGGTAGTATCCAACGTGGCAAATAGTTTATTCTCCGCAAACACATCCGATTTGCTCAACATGTTCATGATCGTACTCTTTCCCACATTGGTATAACCAACCAAAGCCACACGAACCAGCTCGCCCCTACTCTTTCGTTGAGTGGCCATTTGCTTATCAATATCCCGCAAACGCTCTTTCAACTTGGCAATTTTATCTTGAATAATCCTACGGTCAGTTTCAATTTGACTTTCCCCAGGACCACGCATCCCAATTCCACCTTTTTGACGCTCCAAGTGAGTCCACATACGAGTCAAACGAGGAAGTAAATACTGGTATTGAGCAAGCTCCACTTGAGTTTTAGCGTGCGAAGTTCTTGCTCGTCCTGCAAAAATGTCGAGGATCAAATTATTCCGATCCATCACTTTAATCTTCGCTTCTCGTTCAATATTTCTCAGCTGAGAAGGAGAAAGTTCATCATCAAAAATGATCAAATCAATCTCATTGGCTTCTACATATTCCAATATCAACTGAAGCTTACCACTTCCTAAAAACGTCTTGCTATCCGGACGATCCATCTTTTGCGTAAACCGTTTTACTGGTATCGCACCAGCTGTTTCCGTAAGAAATTCTAACTCATCTAGATATTCATCCAGCAGCTCTTCACTCTGATTACGCGTAACTAAACCAACAAGCACCGCTCGTTCAGGTTTTTTATTGGGATTATAGGGAGTTTTCGACACAGGTGGCAAAGGTAACAAAATAGCGGGTTTCATAGGGCGTGCCCATTATACACCTTCGCTTTGGGCTTCGGTTTACAATGGTCGTGTCTTCGCCTCATAGTCCTCTGTGAGCCTTCGCCAAGGCTATGGCTCACGATGCGGGCTAGTTCCGGCTCAACCACTCACGCAGCCTGTTCGGTAAAATCAAGCGTACAAGTATAAATAGAGCGTACCGACCATATTTGCTTTCAGCTTTATTTCAACTAAATAATTTCACAAACTTACTAACAGCGAGGTTAGTAACTAGCCGTTATTAAACGTTTATCATCGGGTAGCTGTGCTCGATTTTCTTTTTCTTTCAGCCGGTGGGTGGCTCGTGGTCGGCCCCCCGCGGGCGTGAGGACTTTTTGAGTATTGACAAGCTTTTGCGAAGAATTAACATTTCACTTTCTAACTAAAATTATTCAAAAATCACTACTTCTCTTAATCCACAATCTTGTAACATATTCGCATTTATTTGTAATGTCTTGGTTTAGAACACACTTTAATTTTAATCTAGCAAAACAAGCAATCTCCTTTCCCGTTAATTTAGCCATCAACCTAACCTAACTATGGCTGTTCCTAAAATGCTCCCCCTTTTTCCGCTTGGAGTAGTTGTGCTTCCTGGTGAAGAATTTTACCTACATATTTTCGAACCTCGCTACAAACAACTTATCGAAGAAGTCCGCGATACAGGTATACGTTTCGGCATACCATTTATGAAAAATGGACAAATACAAGGCTTTGGTACTGTAGTCAAACTAAAAACAATCTTCTCTGTTTACCCAGATGGCGAAATGGATATTTCCGTTCAAGGTGAAGATATTTTCGAAATTCAAGAACTCATCTCTCCTTTTCCCGAAAAGCTCTAC
>JBIKOC010000034.1:0-8644 GCA_044358335.1 Flavobacteriales bacterium
ATAGACAGCCTTGTACAACGCGTGGCCGAAGGGGAAGTGAAAGAGATTATTATGGCATTAAGTGCCACCATGGAAGGCGATACCACCAATTTTTATCTCTACCGAAAATTGAAAGAATATCCGGTAAAACTTAGCACATTGGCTCGTGGCGTCGCCGTGGGCGATGAGTTAGAATATGCCGATGAAGTAACTTTAGGACGTTCTATTTTACACCGAACTCCTTTCGAACAAACCTTGCAACGATGAGCAGTATCGCGGTTAAACACTATTTCTCGCTCGTAAAATTCAGTCATACTGTTTTTGCTTTGCCCTTTGCCGTTATTGGCTTTTTTCTAGGAGTAGAACATTCGGGTAGCAGTCCCGACTGGACTTTATTTCTCCAAGTTGTGCTCTGTATGGTATTCGCGAGAAGTGCTGCAATGGGCTTCAACCGCTACATCGATCGTCGTTTTGATGAGAAAAATGCACGAACAGCCATTCGAGAAATACCAGCCGGAATCATATCTCCTCAAGCAGCAATCACTTTTGTTTTATTGATGTCGGGTTTGTTTATGACGACCACTTGGTTCATCAATCCACTATGCTTTTTCCTTTCGCCTGTAGCATTAGCCGTGATTTTAGGATACAGTTTAACGAAGCGCTTTACCTGGCTTTGTCATTTGATTTTAGGTTTGGGCCTTTCGCTCGCTCCTATTGGTGCCTTTTTAGCTGTTACTGGAGAATTTGAGTTGTTGCCACTGTGTTTCTCGTTTGCCGTTTTATTCTGGACTGCCGGATTTGATATCATTTATGCTTTGCAGGATGAAGAATTTGACCGCTCCGAAAAATTGTTCAGCATACCTGTTTGGTTAGGCACCAAGAAAGCATTGATGCTCTCCACCATTTTGCATGTGTTTACAGCTTTGTTTATTGCTGCTGCCGGGATGTTAGGAGATTTTGGGATTTTTTACTGGATGGGTGCAGCTGTTTTCCTTTGCCTGCTTGTGTATCAGCATAGTATTGTGAAACATGATGACCTGAGTCGGGTTAACTTGGCGTTTGGAACGACCAATGGAATTGCCAGCGTTTTATTTGCAGTGTTCTTTCTAACAGGATATTTCCTGCGTTAGTAACCTATCTCTTCCTCTATTTTACTTGGAATGAAAGCTGCCTTTAATTGATTGGCAATTAATCGTCGACCTGTTTGATTGTAATGTTCGGTGGTCCAGTTCTGATCCACAAAATCTTCCCCCTTTACCAATTCTAGGTTGTCAACTACCCGAACACCGCGTTTCACATAACGTACTTTGAGTATATCGGCATTTTGACGCATCAACTTAGGTAATTCTAAACCACAATAACGACGAGCATATTCCATGTTTTCAGGCATGAGATTCAGAATCAACTCAATCTTTTTCTTGCGGCACACTTCTACCAATTCGTCAAAATCGGCAATACGTGGATTCGTTAAGGTATCGATCAAAAATCCATAGCTGCGTATATATGTTTTTGCTAATGCAACAGAAGCGGTATCGTTGAGTTCTGTGGCAGATTGTCGCATTTCACCCACTTTCTTTTCCCACGAACGAACATTGGATGCTCCCACATAATTGGGCAATGCATCGGTTCGCCATTGGTATTCGCGGTACATTTTACGCAGCATCTTTTCTTTGTTATCGTATCCTCCAGCCGCTACCATCAAGCGTTTCAACAAAGCTGGATAGTTTGAATACATCACATTATCCTGACAAATTTCCGACTCTAAACCTGAGTGAATCCAATCGGCTCCAAACGAACGCAGGTTAAGCGTTACAACAATCTGTTTGACCGAAGAGCTGGTATTTATTCGTTCTGCTAAAGCCAAATAGGTTGATGCATGAATAGCACCTCGGTCAATAGCACCAATATGATGATCGGGCAAGCGTTCGGCTAGTAGTTGACTAATCGATCGTCGGTCTTGATCATTAGCTGAGAAGGTAGTATTGGACGACTCCCCAAAATAAAGAATGTCGTTATGTTTTTGTAAGGTATCTAAACGAAGATGCAGTGTTGCTCCCAACATTCTTAAGTCGTGATGATGTATACCTGAACGCAGATATACTTCGTTGAGCAATCCGAGGAAAGCCCACACAAGCACAAATCGTATCAAGATAAATCGCCAGGTCATCAGAACTGAAAATAGATAAATGGATGGGTGTGAATTCCACTCAATAATAAAATGGCTGCCAGGAAGAAGGTATAATATGCCCAACGAACCGACTCTTTATGCCGATTAAACCACAGGTCGAATCGTTCTCCTCGACGCTGATACTCGAGTATAAAAAAGAAAGCCAATGGTATTAGGGCAAAAGCATCAGGCAATAAAAGTTGAGTAGCATTTTTCGGGTGGAAAAGGGCTGAGAAAATTTGTCCGGCTTGATAAAAATCAGCACTTCTAAAAAACACCCAAATAAGACTTACGAGGAAGAATGTGACTAGGACAGATACTTTTTTGTAAACCGGATCGGTGATTGGTGCGGTGGATTTTCCTTTTACATAAAACCAAATCAGGTAAAGAATTCCGTGCAATGCACCCCAAACAACAAAGGTCCAACTGGCTCCATGCCACAAACCACTGAGCATGAAAACGAGCATGATATTGAACATCCATCGATTTTTACTCACGCGATTTCCACCCAAAGGATAGTACACATATTCGCGAAACCAGTTGGTTAAGGAAATGTGCCAACGTTGCCAAAATGCATGAATGTCGCTGGCAAAATAAGGGCGATTAAAATTATCCATCAATTCCACACCTAACATGCGAGCGGCACCGATGGCGATGGTCGAATACCCATGAAAATCGGCATAAATCTGTATCGAAAAACAAAACAAAGCAACGAGCACCGATAATGAACTATACGTTGATGGCGCATCGTACACGCGAGTAACTATTTCGGCAAGAGGATCGGCTACACACATTTTCACAAATAAGCCATACATCACCAAACGCAAACCGCTTACGATGTTCATCACCTGAAACTTCACCTGCTGATGAAACTGCACGCCTAACTGAGAAAAACGCTCAATTGGCCCAGCTACCATTTGTGGGAAGAAAAGCACATAATTAGCATAAACCCTTAAATCGGTTTCGGCTTTCTGCTTCCCGCGATATACGTCAATCACATAACTAAGCGATTGAAACGTGTGAAAGGAAAGTCCAATAGGCAGCAACAAATTCAACTGCTTCACCTGAAAAGAACTTCCTACCAGTAAAGCAATCTCGTTGAAATTGAACAGCACGAAATTGCTGTATTTGAAAATGGAGAGTAGTCCGATATTGGCGGCAATGCTAATCCACAAATACCGTTTACGCTGCTTGCCCTGAGCTTTCTCGATAAGCTTCCCAGCATAAAAATCAATTCCAATTAAGAGGAATAATAAAAACAGATACGGCCAGAAAAAGGCAGTGTAGAAATAACAACTCGCTAGTAATATCAGCATCCAGCGGCGAGTTGCGGGAAGCAAATAATACAATGCCGTGATGACTGGCAGAAATAAGAAGAAATGGATGGAATTGAAAAGCATCTCAGCGAATCGGCCTTCAAATAGGAATGCAAACTAAAAACAAAATCTCAGTATTTACAGGAAAATATGAGATAATTCAAGCATGTGTAAGCTTTGGTGGATTTTCAATTCTTCCTGCTAATCAATTAAAAATAAACGCAAAACTAAAGATAGCTTAACGCTTTCCTCGTATTTTAGCGCCCCCGAATAAGCAACCAATGAAGATTTCCTACAACTGGCTTCAACGCTACATTTCTCCTGTCCCATCGATTGACGAAACATCTCGTTTGCTCACCGCATCGGGCTTAGAAGTGGAAGGAATTGAGCACTTCGAAAGTCATCCAGGTGGTTTGAGAGGACTCGTGGTTGGTGAAGTAAAAACATGTGAGCAACATCCCAATGCTGATCGTTTACGTGTTACTACTGTGGATATTGGACAAACCGATTTGTTGCATATCGTATGTGGAGCACCAAACGTGGCAAGTGGACAGAAAGTGATTGTTGCCACCATTGGAACTAATCTTTATCCGGTTTCGGGAGAATCGTTCGTTATCAAAGAAAGTAAAATCAGAGGCGAACTTTCTCAAGGAATGCTTTGCGCTGAAGATGAAATTGGATTAGGTGAAAGTCATGCTGGCATTTTAGTTCTTCCAGCAGAAACGCCCATTGGCAAACCTGTTTCCGAGTTGTTTAATGTAACTGAAGATCAAGTACTCGAGATTGGCCTAACGCCTAATCGTACCGATGCTATGTCACATACAGGTGTTGCGCGCGATTTAGTTGCAACACTTTACAATGATGCTACTTACTCGTTTCAATTTCCGAAAAGTATTAACAAGCTGAATGCTGGAGATTGTCCGGTTAAGGTTCAAATAGAAACTCCCGATGCTCTCATTCGATATGCAGGAATTTGCATCGATGGTGTTCAGGTGAAAGAAAGTCCCGTTTGGTTGCAACATGCGCTAAAAGCAATTGGGTTGAAACCTATCAACAACATAGTTGACGCGACAAATTTCGTTATGCATGAGCTGGGACAACCTTTACATGCATTCGATCGCAGCACCTTAGCAGGCGATAAAATTGTAGTAAAAACCTGTGCGGAAGGAACTTCGTTTACCACACTCGATGGTCAAGATCGTAAGTTGGGTGCTAACGATTTGATGATTTGCGATGCAGAAAAACCGCTGTGTATTGCAGGTGTTTTTGGCGGGTTGAATTCGGGTGTAAAAGATTCTACGACTAAGCTATTCATTGAATCGGCTACGTTTCATCCAGTTTGGGTTCGTAAAACTTCGCGCGCTTTAGCCATCAAAACCGATTCTTCCTTTCGATTCGAACGCGGAACAGATCCAGAAATGCCCGTGGTTGCGCTTGAGCGTATTGCTGAATTGATACTAGAGATTGCCGGTGGAGGTATTTCGGGTGGATTAATCGACTGGTATCCAAATCCAGTTGTTTGGACTCAAGTAGAATTACCTTGGGCTACTATGAATCGTTTGATTGGTGAAGTTGTTCCGCAAGAAACAGCCAAACTCATCCTCCAAAAATTAGGAATTCTTATTGAATCAGAGAATTCGGAAGGTTTACAATTACGCATTCCTCCTTTCAAAGTTGATGTAAAAAATGCCGCCGATGTAACCGAAGAGGTTTTGCGGATTTACGGATATAACACCATTGAAATTCCTACTCAGGTTCGGGCTTCCATTTCGATCCAGGAAAAACCGGATGTATGGAAATTGAAAAATCATTTAAGCGATCATTTGTGTAGCATCGGTTTTACCGAAATACTAAACAATTCGCTCACTGCTGTTAGCTCAGCTTCCTATTTCCCTGAATCAACGCCAGTTAACATACTCAATCCTTTAAGTTCCGAATTAAGTATCATGCGTCAAAGCTTAGTTTTTGGCGTGTGTGAAACGATAGCTTGGAATAAGAACCGCCAACAGGGCGATCTAGCCGTTTACGAGTGGGGAAAAACCTATTTCAAAACAGAAACAGGCTACCAAGAAAATCAGGAATTAATCCTCGCCATCAGCGGAAAATCAAGTCACGAAAACTGGCATGCAAAACAAATCGATTCGGATTATTTCCAACTCAAAGGTAGCCTCGAAAGCTTGTTGCGTTTGTTAGGGATAGATGCGCTTTCACTTGAAATCAGTCCGGTTGAAGATTTACTCTTTGCTCAGGCATTTTCATATGCTTACAAAAAGAAAGAAATTGCCCGTGTGGGGATAATTAGTCAATCGCTCGCTAAAACGTATGGCATTAACGAAGCGGTTTGGGTAGCAGTATGCAATTGGGATCAACTCCTTCGTCAATACAAAAAATACCAGCTAAACTATCAGGAAGTTCCTCGCTTTCCTTCGGTACGTCGCGACTTATCAATGCTAATTGATGCATCTACTCAATTCGATAAAATTGTGATGATTGCTCGTGGAACCGAACGTAAATTACTGCGTGATGTATCCTTGTTTGATGTGTATCAAGGTGATAAACTTCCGGCAGGAAAGAAATCGTATGCTGTATCGTTCACTTTCTTAGATGAAGAACAAACCTTAACCGATAAGCAAATTGATAAAACAATGGAACGCCTGATAAAAGCATATCAGGATCAAATTGGTGCTGAGTTAAGAGGATAAATCAGTTTTTCAACATACGGAAAATTCGCTGTTCCTTTCCTGAACTGCAAACCACCTGATAAATTCCAGGAGAATACGTTTCAACACTAAGAGGAATCAAACTTCCTTCTTCCTGAAATCTTCGCATCAATAGACCTTCGGAATTATAAATTTCAATGGTAAACTGGGTCGATTTAGAAGCCTGAATCATTACTTGTTTCGAAGCAGGATTTGGAAAAACGCGCCATTCCGATTCAACTGTTCTCTTTGTAAAACCTGTTGGATTGAGTTCAACCGTCAAAGTAGAGGTGTCCGATTCACACGCATTTTGAGCAATTAGTTGAACCGAAAACGAGCTTCCTAAACCCGAATCGAACGTGTGATTGGGTGAAGTTTCAGTGCTCAACTCAGATCCATCTCCAAAATCCCAGCTGTATGTTGTAGCATTATTTGACTGGTTCACAAAACTCACATCAGCATCACTTTGCACAAATGTGAATTCTGATTTAACATCCCATTTCCCAATGTTCCATGTATCTAGACTATCCAAAACTGTTTGATGAGCAACTTGCTGTAAGAAGGTGGCAATTGTATCTGCTAATCCAGCATGATAACTTAGTCCTACAGGAGATTTTCGAAGGATGGTACTATAAAAAACACAAGCTGTTAAATAAGATCCAGCTAAACTAGGGTGTGAATTATCGGATGTCCAAAGATTGATGGTAGGATCGCTTTCCCAACTAGTTCTCCAAGCAACTCCTGCAGGAGATACAAGTGCTTCATTGTCATCTGCCATTTGTTTATAGCTCGTTCTCAATCGATCATTCATCCCTTGAAACGTGCACAAAGGGGGATAATTGGGACAATTCTGTGCATCGCCGAACTTCCTTCCCCAAGTCATATAAAAAACCGTTTGCGAACAAGGCGAACCAACATGTGCCAATGAATCTAAAATGGCAGCATAAGGAAAAGTCTCTGTATTAACTTGTGATGGAGGAAAGGATGGTTCTTGACTTTGAGCTTGAAGAACAACGAAATCATTATTGTTCTGCGACAGTTTTAGCAAAGTCGTAGCATTCGTAGTGTGATTGACAAATGTGTATCCTCCAGGTGCACTAGAATCTATAATAATAGTATCATTTCCACTTAATGCTAAAAGTCGGAATAGATTAGGTAAATCATTCGCGTAGGTATAACTATTACCAATCCACAACACCTTTTTGGCAGTAGATTGTGCTTGAATAAATCCTGTTCCTAATAAGAAAAAGAAGAGTATGTTTTTTATCATCGTGTGGTGCAAAAATCTGAAACAGCTTGACGTGCTGGTTCATATCCAAATATCAAACTTTTATTAAAATCTTCACAAGCTAATCCGCGTTTTGCCATCATTATACGAGCAACTGCACGATTATAATAGGCAATCGCATAATTTTCTCGCAGCTTTATAGCAAGGTCATAATCGGCAACAGCACTGATATAATCACCAAAAAGCATTCGAATATTAGCCCGGTTATTATATACTTCTGGATCATTCGGACGGAGTCTTTCACTTTTATTTAGGTCTTCCAAAGCACCATCGTAATCACCTAAAAGCTTCTTAGTCAAGCCACGGAAAAAGATAGCTTCTGCATAATCTTTATCTAATGCAATAGCTTTATTATAATCTTCTAAAGCTTTTTCTTCATTACCCATTTTTTTTCTTGCTAAAGCGCGATTGAAGAAGGCAGTAGATAAATTCTGATCCAATTCGATAGCGTGAGTAAAATCTGCTTCCGCTTTGGCAGCTTCCCCCATAAGCTTCCAAGCAATTCCTCTGTTATAGTAGGCAAGAGCAAATTCTGGATTTATCTTTATAACCTGATCGAATGCTTTGATTGCGGAAGGAAAATCTTTTTTCTCCAGATAAATCAAACCCTGAACTTCGGAAGCCAATGAATTTTGGGTATTGAGTAAAATGGCTTTGTTAATATCAAGCTGTGCTGAATCAAGTAGAGATAAATTGAGATAAGCCAAAGCCCGACAGATATATGCAAGCGTATCCCTGGGATCAAGCTTAATCATGCGAGTATAATCCAACAAGGCTTCGTTAAAATCACCAGAAGCCATATGCGCATGTGCAAGTTTATTGTACAACTCTGGTTCTAAAGGATCATTTTCAATGGCCTTTGTATAGTCTTCTACAGCACCGGGAAAATCTTCTACTAACATGCGTAATTGTCCACGAACATCATACAATTGATTGATATTGGGATTGAGTTGAAGGGCTTTATTTTGGTCTGCTAAGGCTTCCGTATAACGTGCCATCTTAGTGAGAACGATACTCCGTTTGTAATAAGCATCTGCCAACGAAGGATCAGCAACAATAGCTAATGTATAGTTATCGTAAGCCTTTTGAAAATTTCGCACCTGCATCTCATTGTCGCCATCTTTCATTGGCTGCAATCCAGAACTGTACTGGCTTACCTGTGCAGAAAGTGATGAAAAAACACTAAAAACGAACA
>JBIKOC010000035.1:0-8614 GCA_044358335.1 Flavobacteriales bacterium
AAGCATTTGACGTCCACTCAGCCACGTTGCCCGACATACAATACAAACCATATTCATTAGGGTTATAAGAATCTGCTCGAAGAGTTGTTAATCCTCCGTCATCAATATAATTCCCTCTTAGTGGTTTGAAATTAGCCAAGAAACAGCCAACACTGTTGCGGATATATGGTCCACCCCAAGGATAAGGGCTCAAATCCAGACCTCCTCGAGCGGCATATTCCCATTCTGATTCGGTAGGAAGACGATAGTTTTGTTCGTAAGATTCTCCTTCTGTGAAGAGATATCCGTTACGAAGGTTAGTTCTCCAAATACAAAACGCACGAGCTTGTTTCCAATTTATACCAACAACAGGATAGTCGTCGTAACCAGGATGCCAAAAATACATATTTGTTAATGGCTCATTGTATGCGTATGTGAAGTCATGAATCCAAGCCAATGTATCAGGATAGATTGGAATAGTTTCACGCTTTATGAATACCGAACGATCTTTTAATCCCTGAGCTCTGTTTCCTCTACGAGCAGCAGCTTGGTAGTCAATCCACCAGTATTCGTATAAAAACTTACGTGTATCGAATTCCTTACGTCCATAAAAACGTTCATTTTCAGGTAGGAACATCGGCTCTAAAATTTCGCGATAGTCGTCTTCGTCGTAATCGAACCTTTCATCCCAATTCAAAATAGGATTCGTGTAATCAGTTCCGTTTTCGTCAGCAGTAATGAGAAAGTCCTCATTTTCTTCACCAATCATTCGGCGAGCGATTGAGTCTCTAACCCAATTAACGAATTGACGATATTCGTTGTTTGTTATCTCTGTCTGGTCCATGTAGTAGGCAGGAAGAGATACTGTTTTACTTTGGGAGGTTACTCCAAAAGCAACATCCTGGTCGCTTGGTCCCATATTAAAAGACCCCATTGGAATGTATACCATACCATATGGATCTTCTTGAAACCAGTTTTTACGGTCTTGGACTCCGGTCAAGTAGCCGTTACCATCGTTTCCACATCCAGGGAGGATGAAGATTAGCGCAAAGTACATTAGCGCAAGCGGAAAGATGACACCTCTTTTCAGGGGATTGGTCATAAGTTGAATGATTCGTGAAATTGAAACGTACACTCTTTTTGAAACCTTATTGGGCTTGTTGAATTCTGATACTAAACGCAGATGATTCGTATGAGTTACAGCCAAATTTTACAGATATCTTACGTTGCGATAAATCTGACGAGGCTTTTCTGTTTTAATTTTAAAACAGTAATTCAGCATGAACTCAAGAGTTCCGTTGTTATATGGATTAAGTTTAGATGTGTTAACATCGTAAGCTAAACCTAATTTTACGCCTTTATAAACATCAGCTCCAACCATTACGATAATTGCGTCTTGTAAGCGATAGGATAAACCTCCCCAAAGCTTGTTTTTATAATGAACGTTACAGTTGATGTCGAATTGTGTAGTTGCTGCGTTTTTAATGAAAATCGATGGACGAAGTTCGATATCAGGATTTAACTGATAATGGTAGCCAGCTGTAATATAATAATGACGGCGAGCTTGATATTTAGACGTTCCTAAATCAAATGTGGATTGAGGTAAGTGAGAAGATGAAAGGCCGGCATAAAACTTAGGACTCGTATAGTAGAAACCCAATCCTGCATCAAACACAGTTGCCGCGGCTCCATTAACTGGAATTGATGGGTCGTTCGCTTGCAATGGATTTAAACCTTTACCTAGAGATTTATTCATCATCCCTAAATCCAAGCCTAAACCGAGTGTTCCCGATTTAAGTTTAAGGTGATATGAATAAGCCAATTTTGCATACACATTGTTTTCTACACCAATAGCATCTTGAACGAGAGTTAATCCAACACCTCCTTTAAGAGCTGCAATAGGCATATCAACTCCCAATACAAAAGTTTTAGGGGCGCCTTCAAATCCTAACCACTGGCTACGTCCAATTGCGGTTCCACAAATAGCACCTGAAGTTCCTGCATAACCAGCGTTTACCATCAGACGATTATTCATGTTCTGACTAAACTGAGGATCCTGCTGGGCATTAGCCAATAAAACCATTGAAAAAATGCTGGCGACAGTAAAGCGTATTTTCATTTAGTGGTGCGTTAATTCTTGGTGTGATATATTCAAGAGGCTAAAATACGTAAATAAAAATGTCTCCTGCAACAATGTTTGTGAATAAACGGTTAATAAAAAAAGTGCTTATTGTAATAAACGGCTGATAGTCAGGGAAAAAAATCAAGAAAGCTTCTGATAAGTTTGCCACCAAGTTTCTGGAATTTCACCTTTCATTGCTTGTAAATAATCTTCGTAAGTACAAGGAACAATATGGTGTTTCTGGAATTTTCCTTTTGAAAAATCATTGAATGGAACATTCATCCACCAGCGACCATTTCTCGTGTTTTTATAAAAAACAAGTTGCTCGGAAATGTCTTCAGAAGAGAGTTTATATACAGTGTACTCAGCACTATCTCCAATTTTCCCATCTCCTATTCGATTTAAAACACCATCTGCAAAATGCCAAATTATTTGAGCAACAAGTTGAGCAGAAGTCGTGTTTTCCTTACTATATGATTGCCACCCAAAAATGCCAGCAGAACTTATTTTATTACTTAAACCCGCATATCTCAAAAGCTGACAAGCCTCCTCTGCATATAAACCATTGGGCCCAGGATTCTGATTAGAACTGCTATCAGAGCTCCTAACTGAACTTAAATCGAAACTTACAAAATCGGAATTTCTAAATAAAGGCTCTGTTGCTTGTATATTCTGTCTTATTTGTCCTAACCTCTTCATGTCGAAATGTAAGTCCTGAATAGTCTTAAGCATTTCAGCATTCGATAAATATGTTTGAAAACCTAATAGGGAATAATTAAATAAATAATTCGGTGAATGAGAAATTATAAAAGACAGCCAATTATTATTTCCGGGGATAAAAGAATTTTCAGCTAAGTCTGGCTTGTCGTCTATTGAAAGTAAATTTACGGTTTGCTCTTTATTGCAGTACGAAATATACATTTGATATGTAAGCGACTGATCAGGAGAAAGTACAATTGGAATCGACCCATAATCACGAAATCTCGAAATTACTTCTTGAAACTCTTCGTCATTACCAACAAATTTACCAGCATCTGCACAATTAAATTTATTGCCAGAATAAAAAAGAGAATATAAATTCTCTCGAATTAAATTAATAAAATGCTCTTCTCCTGGTTCGCAATAAGCAATCAGAACAACCAGGGGAGATTCTTGACGAATCATTTGATCCATAGTATAGGGTTCAATTTGCCTACCGATGCTGCTCACCGGCCACTCCCGTCCTTTTAATTCTTGAACGTGTTGTAAATCGAGATGCGATAAAAGATTCACACTACCGAATTATTTTTTTCCGCGCTTAATTTTTTTAGGCTTGTTGGCCTCATCAGCTATAATAGCTATGCAATCTTCGAAAGTCAACGTCTTTGGATCACGGTCTTTTGGGATTTTGAAATTCTCTTTTCCTTTTGTGATATATGGACCAAAGCGACCATTTAATACTTGAATTTCTGGTTCAGAATCGGCAAATCGATGAATTAATTTTTCTGCGTCGGCTTTTCGTTTGTTTTCAATAATTTCCTGAGCCCTTTCCGAATCTACTAATAGTGGGTCATCGGTTTTTGGTAACGAATAAAACGAACTATTGTGTCGAATATACGGGCCAAAGCGACCTGTACCAACGGTCATATCTTTTCCTTCAAACTCACCTAAATTTCTAGGTAGTTTAAATAATTCTAATGCGTCTTCTAGTGAAATTGATTCAAGTCGTTGACCTGCTCTTAAATTGGAGAATTTCTTTTCTTCATCATCATTCTCACCAATCTGAGCAAGCGCGCCATATCTACCAATTCTAACGTAAACGTTTTTACTAGTTTTAGGATCAATCCCTAATAATCTAGATCCAGTAGCTCGATCTGATTCTAATAATGTACGTTCTACATCTTTGTGAAATGGATGATAAAATTGATCAATCATCTTCGTCCATTCCTGCGCTCCTTCTGCAATTTCATCAAATTCCTTTTCCACTTTTGCTGTAAAATGGAAATCCATGATTTTATCAAAATGCACCATTAAAAAATCATTAACAACAGTTCCAATATCCGTTGGAAATAATTTATTTTTTTCTGCACCAGTAATTTCAGATTTCTGTTCTTGTTTAATATCTCCGTTTTTCAATGTTAGAACACTGTAAACACGAGGAGTTCCTTCACGATCTTCTTTAACTACATAGTTCCTTTTTTGAATAGTCGAAATAGTAGGAGCATAAGTTGAAGGACGACCTATACCTAGTTCTTCCAGCTTTTTTACAAGTGAAGCTTCCGTATATCGTGGAGGACTATTCGGAAATTTTTCGGTGATGGTTAAATCATCTAATTTTAATTCTTGTCCGGCACTTACTGGAGGTAACAATCCAGAGCTATCATCGTCTTCTGCAGCCTCATCTATTGATTCGATATAAACTTTAAGAAAACCATCAAATACTATAATTTCCCCTTGAGCTTCTAATTGTTCATTTTGAGTTGAGATGGAAACTTTAGCAATTGTGCGCTCAAGTTCAGCATCAGCCATTTGTGACGCTAAAGTTCGTTTCCAAATTAATTCATACAATTTCTTTTCCTGAGCATCTCCACCAGAAGAAGAATTTTCCATGTATGTAGGACGAATTGCTTCGTGGGCTTCTTGGGCGCCCTTGCTTTTGGTGGTATATTGTCTTTGTTTATGGTAACGATCACCGAATTGAGAATTAATTTGTTCGCGAGCAGCATTTAAAGCTGTTTCGGATAGATTCACAGAATCCGTTCTCATATAGGTGATTTTTCCCGCTTCATATAGTTTTTGGGCGAGCACCATTGTTTGAGAAACAGAATAACCTAGTTTTCTAGAGGCTTCTTGTTGTAATGTTGACGTTGTAAATGGAGCTGAAGGAGTTCTTTTTGCCGGCTTTTTCTCTACTGTTCCAACGCTAAATGAAGCACCTTGACATTTCTCCAAATATTCTTGAGCCTCTTTTTGGGAGCTAAGTTTTCTTGGAAGAGTAGCTTTTAAAACGTAGGGTTTTCCATTATGTGTAAAAGACAACAAGGCGGAAACACGGAACCCAGAAACAGATAAGAATCCGTTAACTTCTCTTTCTCGCTCAACCAATAATCGAACAGCAACAGACTGAACACGGCCAGCGGAAAGTGATGGTTTTACTTTTTTCCATAAAACAGGAGAAAGTTCATAACCTACAAGGCGATCTAATATTCTTCGGGCTTGTTGAGCATTCACTAAATTATAATCAATTTTTCGAGGCGTTTCTATAGCCTTTAAGATAGCTGGCTTTGTAATTTCATGAAAAACAATGCGTTTCGTGTTCGCATCAACTAAATTAAGTGCTTCAAATAAATGCCAAGAAATGGCTTCTCCCTCACGGTCCTCGTCCGATGCTAGCCAAACAGTATCAACAGATTTTGAGATTTTAGTAAGCTCTTTTATTATTTCTTTCTTGTCGGGAGAGATTTCATACTTAGGGGCATAGTTGTTATTTACATCTATCGAGATGTCGGATTTGCTCAAATCACGAATGTGTCCGAAGCAAGATTTAACAATATAATCGGCACCAAGAAAGCCTTCAATTGTTTTCGCTTTCGCCGGGGACTCAACGATGACAAGGTTTTTAGGCATATTCAAAAACGATTTAGGGGGATATGAATTCGACAAAGAAACAGAAAGATATCCGGCCTTTGCAAATAAAATTCAAAGTCGGGGATAATGAAACTCAAAAAACCACTGACAATCGGGTGTCATTTTGTCACCACGTTGCTTATGACTACTTTTGCAATCCTTATTTGAAATATGAACGAGCAGTCAACAAAAACGATTGATGAAACCCGTCAGGGAGAAGCTTTACAGCTTGATTCGGAGAATCAAGATTTGAGGGGAAAGAAAATGTTTCTGGAGAGTTATGGATGCGCTATGAATTTTGCTGATAGTGAGATTGTTGCCTCCATATTGATAAAAGAAGGTTTTTCAACCACTAAAAATTTAGAAGAGGCGGATCTAATTTTTGTTAATACGTGTGCTATACGAGACAATGCAGAACAAAGGGTAAGGCAGCGACTTACAGAATACAACAAGGTTAAGAAAAAGCGCCCGAATCTAATTATTGGAGTTTTAGGTTGCATGGCAGAACGGTTGAAAGCCAAGCTGATGGAGGAAGAGAAGTTGGTTGATATGGTTGTTGGACCAGATGCATACCGAGATTTACCCAATTTAATAGCGATTGCAGAAGACGGAAGAAAGGCGATGAATGTGATTCTCTCCAAAGAAGAAACATATGCCGACATTTCTCCTGTTAGACTTGGTGGCAATGGGATAACAGCATTTGTATCCATTACTCGAGGTTGTGATAATATGTGTTCGTTTTGTGTGGTGCCATTTACACGTGGTCGAGAAAGAAGTCGCGATCCAGAGACAATTGTTCGTGAAGTTCAGGATTTATTTGAGAATGGATACCGAGAAGTAACCTTGTTAGGACAAAATGTCGATTCCTACTTGTATTCTGGTGGTGGATTGAAAAAGGAAGAGTATTCAAAAGAAGAATTACAATCAGCCGTTAATTTTGCTCAGCTACTAGAACGAGTTGCATTGGCTAGCCCGATGATGCGTATTCGTTTTTCTACTTCACATCCAAAAGATATGTCCGATACGGTACTTGAAATAATGGCCAAGTATCCGAACATCTGTAATTATATTCACTTGCCTGTTCAGTCTGGGAATACGGAACTTTTAGAGAAAATGAACCGAGGATATTCTCGCGAGTGGTATATGGATCGGATACTTGCTATTCGAAGAATTATTCCAGGATGTGGAATTTCGTCTGATATAATAACTGGTTTTTGTTCAGAAACGGAAGATCAACATCAAGACACATTAAGTTTGATGGAGTGGTCGGAGTTTGATTTTTCTTATATGTATAAGTACTCAGAACGACCCAAAACATTAGCTGAACGTAAATATTCGGATGATATTCCAGAAGAGACTAAGGCTCGTCGTTTGTCAGAAATCATTCACATGCAGAACCGACTATCGAAGGTGAGCAACAAAGCAGATATTGGAAAAACGGTAAGAGTATTAGTTGAGGGAGAATCGAAACGTTCGGCAGATTATGTTTCTGGGCGTAGTTCAGAGAATAAGGTTGTAGTTTTTCCAAAGGAGCATTATAAACCTGGCGATTTAGTTGATGTGTTAATCCATGATTGCACCCAAGCAACTTTATTGGGCAATGCAACAGGAATGGCTCCTGGGCATTAATAAAATATCAAATATGAACCTTCAGGATATTAAAAACAGGTTTGGAATTATAGGCTCATCTCCTTCATTGGATCGAGCTATAGATACAGCGTGGAGGGTTGCTGCAACCGACTTAACTGTATTTATTACAGGAGAAAGCGGAACAGGGAAAGAGGTGTTTTCTAAAGTCATTCACAGCTTTTCTACTCGAAAGCATGGTTCTTTCATTGCAGTAAACTGCGGAGCTATTCCGGAAGGAACAATTGACTCTGAATTATTTGGACACGAGAAGGGCTCTTTTACTGGCGCAAATGAATCGCGCAAGGGTTATTTTGAGGTAGCAAGTGGAGGAACAATTTTTTTGGATGAAGTGGCGGAGTTGCCTCTTCAAACCCAAGTTCGGCTACTTCGTGTTTTAGAAACAGGAGAGTTTATTAAAGTAGGTTCTTCCAAAGTATTGAAAACAGATGTGCGCATAGTTGCAGCAACTAACGTGAATATTCCCGAAGCAATTGATAAAGGGAAGTTTCGCGAAGATTTGTATTATCGGTTAAATACAGTTCCAATTATTATCCCTGCATTAAGGGAGCGAGGATATGATATTGTGTTGTTATTCCGAAAGTTTGCAGCAGATTTTGCCGACAAATACAAAATGCCCTCCATTCGACTGGATGAAATGTCACAACAGGTATTGATGAAATATCGTTGGCCTGGAAATGTACGACAATTGAAAAATGTAACCGAACAGATTTCAATTATCGAGAACGAACGCAATGTTTCTCCGGAGGTATTAGATCGATACTTACCCAGCCCACACGGGAGTATGGTTCCCGCGTTATCGCGCCAAGAAAGCTCTGGTGATTATTCAGAGCGAGAAATTTTATACAAGGTCCTTTTTGACATGAAAAAGGATATGGTAGACATGAAAAAGCTCATGTTAGGATTTTTGCAGAATGGTGTTGCTGACCAACATTTTCAAGAGGACAATGCTCAAATCATTAGTAAGTTATACAATGATATTCAGCAAACTCCCATTTATCAAAACAACAGTCCAGCATCGACATCGGTTCCTGCTAGTCCTTATATAACCCCTGCAAACACCCCTGTTACAGAGCATGTTGAAGTAGAAGAAGAGAGTCTTTCATTAGAGAATCGTGAAAAAGAACTCATAATTAAGGCCCTTGAGAAATATCGAGGTAGAAGAAAAAACGCATCGAAAGAACTAGGGATTTCGGAACGTACGTTATATCGGAAAATAAAAGAATACGGAATAAATCTTTGATATGAATCGATTTTGGG
>JBIKOC010000036.1:0-8600 GCA_044358335.1 Flavobacteriales bacterium
AACCGATTCTAAATGCGCTGCGTTTTTTGAGTTTGCTATCGTGTGGGAAACGAATGAATCCAAGCAGATACAAGGCTAAGCCAAATGCTAGAATAGCCCAAATTGCTAAGAAAGGTTCGCGTTTAAGAATTCCCCATTGCTCTACTAAATCGGCATTTGACAAGAATTTAAGTGCCATACCTAATTCCAAGAAACCGAGTACCACTTTTACCGAATTGAGCCATCCTCCACTTTTTGGAAGTGAATTTAACCAAGCTGGGAATGCCGCAAAGAGTGCAAATGGTAGCCCGAGAGCAGACCCAAAACCAAGCATGACAAATAGAATGTTATACGGATCTGGATTAGTAGCTAAGGTTCCAGCGAGGAAAGATCCAAGGATTGGTCCGGTACAGCTAAACGACACCAAAGCAAGTGTTATCGCCATAAAGAACACGCCGATAAATCCTCCTAGGTTTGACGCGCTATCGGCTTTGTTAGCGAGTGAAGATGGAAGTTGGATTTCGAAGTACCCAAAAAACGAGATCGAGAACACCACGAAAATGACAAAGAAAACAATGTTCAATACCGCACTGGTAGCGATTTCGTTGAGTGTATCGGGTGGAACCTTTGCTACAATAAATGGCACTGCCAATAAGGTATAGATTGCAGCAATCGACAATCCATAAGTAACTGCCATGATGAGTCCCTTACGACGGCTTTGTGCGCTCTTGGTGAAGAAACTAACCGTTAATGGAATCATTGGGAACACACAAGGAGTGAGTAATGCCACCAACCCTCCACCAAAACCTAAAAGGAAAATAAACCAGTAGCTCTGGGCTTCGGCTGGTGCTTGAGTGTTGTTAAGTCCATCGATTACATAGTCTTTACAGCCATCTGGACCGCCAGTTGAAGGACCGGATGCTTGAACGCTTGCATTTGTATCTCCAGCAGGAGCTATTTGTGCGGTACTTGTATCGATTGCAGAAGTGACAACACCGGCGATGGTTCGACCTTTAATGGTAAATGTAAACGGTTGTTGATCGAAAGGAATGCAACCCTGATCGTCGCAAGTCATTCCACTAATTTCACCTGAAACTTTAAAATCTTTCCCGCTTTTAATTCGAATTTCTTGGGTGAACGTGACTTTCTTTTCCTTGAAAGTACTCACATCTACTCCAAAAAGATCGTCATGAACCGTTTCTGGTTTCGGTTCTTTAACCTTTCCAATTGGGCTGTAATCTTTGCTTTTAGCGAAATCGAAAATAGTTGGCAGTGGACCGCCTTCAGGTGTGTATTGAGAATACAAGTGATGACCGCCCGACATGGATGCCACAAACGTCAATACTTCGGTGCTATCGTTTGTTCGCTTTTGGCTGAACGTCCAAGTTATCATCGTTTGAATTTGTGCGGATGCATCAAAAACAAACAGACTTAAAAGGAAAAGAAGGCAGATTTTTTTCATAAGCACAGGAATCAGAATGCTGAGGTTTTGGCGTTCGCGCTATTGCTGACTAGTTTGTTTGAATTCAGGAGTTCGATTGCTTTAAGAACGGCTTTATCGCGGCCGTTTAAAATGGAGTAAAATCCTTTATTTCCATAAAGAGCGCGCCCCATAAGCGCAAGAATTTGTGTCCGGATGATTTCGGAAGAGCGATTCAGGCTGGCTGGATCTGACTTTATTCCATTCTTGATTGTGAAAGCCGAGAAACCAGAAAGCACATTTTGTACAGGGAAACCACGAGCAAAACTATCGGCTGATTTGTATTGTTTTTTAATCTCTTCACGATGTGAATCGACATATTCGAAAACGAATTGATTGATGAGGCCTTTAGCTGCAATTTCTGATAGATAAATGGAATAACCACTTGTGTCGATGGGAACAAAAACATCGGGCATAATTCCACCTCCGCCATAAACCACGCGACCTGCAGGAGTTTTAAAAGCAATGCCTTTCATGCTCTTCATAGAATCGGCACTGGCCATTTCGCCACGAGAGTATCGTTCGCCCAACTCGTGGTAATAAGCATCGGAGCCTTCTTTATAGGATTTTTGAATGCATCTACCCGTTGGAGTATAATAACGAGCAATGGTCAAGCGCATGGCTGAACTATCATCAAACCGCACTTCTTCTTGAACCAAACCTTTCCCAAATGAGCGACGACCAACTACCCAACCGCGATCGTTATCTTGAACGGCTCCAGAAACAATTTCGGAAGCAGAAGCAGATCCTTCGTCGATGAGAATGACCAATCCGCCCGATTCAAAACCACCTTTTGCAGTCGCGTCAAAATCTTCGCGTTTGCGCGCTTTTCCTTGTGTGTAAACTATTTTCTTGCCTTTGGGTAGAAATTCATCACACAAATCAACAGCAGCATTTAGGTATCCACCGGGATTATCGCGCAGGTCGAGAATGAGTTTTTTCATTCCAGCCATACTGAGTTCGTTGAAAGCTTTGAGGTACTCGTCGTAAGTAGTAGCTGCGAAGCGAGAAATCTTGATGTATCCAATATCAGGAGTTGCCATGTAGCTCGCGTCAACCGAGTAAATTGGAATTTGTCCGCGGGTGATCACATAATCGGTAATGCGACGGGTTGAAGGACGATAGATTCCGACTTTGACTTTCGTATCCCTTTTCCCACGGAGTTTCTTGATCACGTCTTCGTTTTTCACACCGATTCCTGCGATGCTTTTTCCTTCGATACGAACGATTCGATCGCCACTTTGAATGCCTAGCGATTCGGATGGACCACCCGTAATAGCAGCCACAACCATGATGGTATCGTGCTGGATGTTAAACTCCACTCCTATTCCATCGAAATTTCCTTCGAGTTGTTCGCTCACTCCTTGTAATTCGGCAGCTGGAATGTAAGCAGAGTGTGGATCGAGTTGTTGAAGTAGCGATACGATTGCGTCTTCTTCTAGTTTTTTGGTGTTGATGGTATCGACATATTCTTCGATGATGTAATTAAGCACATCGCTGAGTTTGTTGTCTTTTCCAACACCAGAAATACTCGAATTATACTTTCCTATCGAAGAAGTTCCAGATAAAAAATAGCCTATAAATACGCCTGAAGCAATGGCTGCACCCAAAAGGAAAGGAAGATAAAGTGTTAATCGGGAGCGGTTTGAATTCATTGCGTTTTGTTGGGAACTGCTATAAACGTAAAAAGTAGTCGAATTGATTTATATAACCTTACGAAATTTCATAATGATCTACCTCAACACCGAATTTCCTGAGAAACTCAACGCCTTCATCGATGTCCATGCCTTTATAAACAGCGTATGAATTTAAGAAAATCACCTTTTTTATTCCAACCGAAAGGATAATTCGAGCGCAGGATAAGCAAGGTGAAAGTGTCACATAGAGTGTACTGCCCTCCAAATCGGTTTTGTTTTTTGCGGCATAGAGAATGGCATTTGCTTCGGCGTGCAAGGCTAAATAGCAACTTCCTTTTCGATCACGTGCGCAGCCGGTTTCTGGCCATTCTTCATCACAATTATGTGTTCCTGCTGGAGGACCGTTATAGCCGAGCGAAATAATACGCGTGTCTTTGGTAAGGACTGCTCCGACTTTTTGTTTAACGCAATGGGAGCGCAACGCTAAGCTGGAAGCAAGATCCATGTATATCTGGTTGAAAGATGGTACTGTATCTTTTTTCATTGGGAGCGTAAAATTAACAATTGCTACGACATCCTTCCTGTGACAGAAATCACTGTTTGTCGGGAATGGAATAAATTCCAGGAAAAACGATCTGCATGAGCGATGCAGGATTTTCGGGAGCGGCAAAGCCAAATTGAGTGTATAAGCTATGTGCATCGCGGGTTGCAAGCATAATTCTACGCAAACCTTGTAATCGAGGATGAGCCATGATTTCGTGCATGAGTAATTTGCTCAATCCTTTTCCGCGGTGCTCTTCTACTATGTATACATCCGCCAGGTATGCAAAAGTAGAATAGTCAGTTATCATGCGTGCAAAACCAATTTGTTCTCCTTGAAAATACACTCCCCAGCATAGGGAATTTTCAATGCTACGTTTTACGATTTCGAGCGGAATGTCTTTCGCCCAATAGGATTCATGGCTTAGATAGGCATGCACTTTATCGGCTTGAATCAGATTGCGTTCATCCGATATCTCATAGTTCCCTAAATCTCTTTTCATTGGTCGCTGGAAGTGCTCGGATCTTCCTCTTGTGGAATGTCTTTACGGCGGATATATTTTAGATTCACCTGCTCGAAATATTCACGCTGCAGCTCATTGTTTTCCATGTTGGTGAAATATTCTTGATAAGATGTTAATCTGCCATTTGAATCGTAATTAAAAAACGTCCCATGTATATCGTTAACTTCTGCTAAATGATTGATGGAAATCACTTTCCCATTTGAGTTATACGCAATCGAATCGTGAAGGAAATTAGACCAGTCTTTCGACCATATCCAAGAGCCTTTCAGTAAAGAATCCTGGTATTCATATTCTAACAAGAAACTTATTTCAGGACCATCTTTTTGGTATTGAATAGAGTCGATCAAATCTTCCTCTTCATCGTCAGACAAATAAAATCCCTTCTTTAATAATCCGAATAAGGAATCAGTTAAAGGATAAGAATCGTAATTCAGCGTATCTGACAGGCCAATAATGCGCTTGAGTTGGGATTTCGCTGTGTATTCGAATAAAAGAATGGAGCGATTAAATGCAGGCTGATACGAACGTTGAGTCAAATCGCCCACAACTATTTTAGTTAATTGTTCTTGGTCGTTGTAGAAATATTCCCAACAAGAAGAAGTATCCTTTTTTGAAACGGTATCTATTCGAAATACACTTCCAGCAAAGATGGAATCAGGTAGTGAATTCTTACCCATTTTAGAAGTGTAGAAATAGGTGTTGTAATAAGCTCCACCACGGCAATTAAATGTTTGTGTGGTGTATTCTTGATATTGCCAATGAATACTAGTATCGTTGTCGGAAAAACCAAGATTAGACCAATAAGGGAAAATTCCCCATGAAGCATTACGTGCTGGTGTAAAAACCAGACCATCCAACTTTGAAGCTTCAGGCTCTTGCCCGTCTTCCCAATAAACTACTTCTTCGTTGTTGTATTTTTTTACACGTCTTTTTTCACGCCATTTTGAAAATAATCTTCGATGCTGAATGGTATAAATATTCCAAGTATACATCATGGGCATTTCAGCAGAAACACAGTTAAATCCATCACCATCCCATTGAATGAGTTCTACCTGCCCACTCTCTGTTAATTCTGTACTAATGGCCAATGCCTGCGCAGAAAGGAATGAAAAAGGAAAGAGAAGAACCAGAGCAAGTAAGAGTTTCCGCATCACTGAAAGATTGTTTCAGCCAACTCATCAAAAGGGAAAACTCTCCCGTACGCCTTATCCTGAATAGCTTCTGCGCTTATTTGAAGATATAAGGGACGATTATCGATGTAATCAACTTTAATTGTAATGTGACCATAAAGTTGCTCGAGTTTGTCGCCCGAATGAACAGCCGGAACAGCCGGACGTAAAATGTGTCGGTCGATTTGTTCAATATGTCCTGCTCGAGAAATAATTTGTCGGTCGCTCAAATACAGGTTATAACCTATGCGCATGATGCGATCGCGAAAGAAATCCTGCAAATAGGAAAATAGCGTTTCTCCCATTGAATCGGTGTAATGAAGCACCACATGCCGAGAACTTCCTTCCACAAAAACATGCATGGGCACATCTCCAGTAATCTGGAGTTTGTTGAGCGTATAGGAAGTGTAGAGATTTTTTAGAATCTCTTCATGCCCACCTTGATTGAGCCAGGTCTTGTATTGCTGTTTGTATGAATACGAACGTACCAACATTTCCTGACGAACGGGTTCTTCCTTTTTGGGAGCGGCAAATACACGTTTTACAAACTGTGAGAATTGAGCAAACATGAGGAGAAAACGTTCGTCGAGAAACTTTAGTGTGCCTGTTAACGATCGGCAATATTCACATAGTTGCGTTTAACCGCACCTGTGTATATCTGACGAGGGCGCGCAATAGGTTCTTTATTGCCTAACATCTCTTTCCATTGTGCAATCCAACCCGGTAAGCGACCTAGGGCAAACATTACAGTAAACATATCGGTAGGAATTCCCATTGCTCTGTAGATGATACCCGAATAGAAATCTACGTTTGGATACAATTTGCGTTCAACGAAATATGGATCGTTCAAGGCCGCTTCTTCGAGTTGCTTGGCAATGTCGAGCATCGGATCGCTCACGCCCAATTTATTTAACATCTGATCGCATGCGTCTTTAATGATACTCGCACGTGGATCAAAATTCTTGTAAACTCGGTGTCCAAAGCCCATCAAACGGAATGGATCGTCTTTGTCTTTCGCTTTATTGATGAATTTCGCTACGTCTCCACCATCGTTGCGAATTTGCTCCAACATTTCAATTACTGCTTGATTTGCTCCTCCGTGAAGTGGTCCCCACAAAGCGCAAATTCCTGCTGAAATTGATGCGTATAAGTTTGCTTGAGAAGAACCAACCATTCGAACTGTTGAAGTAGAACAGTTTTGCTCGTGATCTGCGTGAAGGATGAGTAATTTATCCAAAGCATTTACAATCACTGGATCGGGCTCGTAATCTTCGGTTGGCATGGCAAACATCATGTGAAGGAAATTCTCCACATAGTTGAACGAGTTACGCGGATACATCACCGGATGACCGACCGAATTTTTATACGCCCAAGCTGCAATTGTGCTGAATTTTGCCAGCAAACGAATAACGGTTAATTCAATCGTTTCAGCTGATCGACCTGATTTTGGCTCAGGATAAAATGTAGAAAGCGAACAGGTGATAGAAGCTACCACGCCCATTGGATGTGCCTTTGCTGGATATGCTTCATAAAAACGTTTCATGTCTTCATGAATAAGCGTATGACGGGTAATGGCATTGGAAAAACGCTCCAACTCATCTTTTCTAGGCAATTCGCCGTGAATGAGTAAGTAAGCAACTTCAATAAATGAAGAACGCTCAGCTAATTGCTCAATGGGATATCCGCGGTAGCGTAAAACACCAGTCTCTCCATCTAAAAATGTTATTTTACTGGTGGTTGCACCTGTATTTTTATAACCCGAATCCAATGTGATGAAACCTGATTCGGAACGAAGGTTTTGAATGTCGATGGCTTTCTCGTCTTCAGCTCCTGTTACGACAGGTAATTCATACGATTTTCCATCGAGGTTAATAGATGCAGTCTGACTCATTGGGAGGAGTTATCTAAATTAGGTTTGCAAGTTATGAAACAGGTTGTTTGGTAATGAAATCTGGTGAAGAATTCTTTCATTAATTCGAGGTTAAATTTTCCGAGCTTCTGCTTGAACAAATGTGTAGTAGAAACAAGCATCAGGCTGCAAATGAAAACTACGAATTGCTTCATTTGCAGCAACTCGTTCGGAGCGAGAAATTAAGCCTTCATTTTGCATAGAATCACCTACACTTTCCATCAATTCCCACCAGTATTCCATCATCAAACGTAATTCTTCTGGTTGTGTTCGATCGCGCAACATCAAATGTGCTTGGATATCAATATGCTCAAATCCTGCATCGAACAACCAATTCCGAAGTTTGGCTCCCACATTCGGATCTCCATTTAGAAGTTCTTGCCACCGACAATAGGCATTCCAGTAGTTCTCTATAACGATATTTGAAGGATGCAGGTAAAGACTACTGTTCTGAACCTCTGTGATATGTATGCTTGCCCCCGAATGCAATTGCTGAGCAGCATGTTTTATAAATGAAGCTGGATCGGGCACATGCTCTAAAACCCAACAAATAAATGCAGCATCAAATTGCTTCTCCGTATTCCACTCGAGAAATTCAGCACAAACCAGTTGAATTTGTTCAGAAAGATGAGCGTTCTCATTCAACCATTTCTGAACGAGTTGGATTTGATCTGGATTACGATCGAGGCAGCAAATTTTCAAATCCGGACTAACTCGTGTTAATATCTGGGTTTGTGCACCAACCCCACAGCCAATTTCGAGTAGTGTTCCGGTTTTAGGAATATGAAGATTTTGATAGATATCAGGACCTAAAAAGGAAGATTGCTCTATCAGTCGGTTGAATTCTTTTTTGGTATATCCGTGAAAATAATTGCTCATACGTGAATGATTAGTCAAACATAACTAATGCAGCATTCGACTCTCAAATAAATTATTCAACTGCTGAACATCCTGATTCACGCTCATGTACTTTTGTCGGCGAATCTTTCTTATGGCTAGCCCTAATTTCCTGTCCAATTCGTTTCGACCTTTCGTCAAACTCAGTTTAATATTCACCTTTTTAGTCATACTTGCTGGCTCGGTTGTACGAACTACTCAATCGGGAATGGGTTGTCCCGACTGGCCTAAATGCTTCGGCTATTACATTCCACCAACTGATCCAAGTCAGGTCGATTTTCATCCTCAACATTCTTACACCAAAGGAATGATGGTGATTGTTAATGATACATTATGGCGAGCAACTGGGCCATTTAAAAGTGGAGAAGTTTTTAATCGGGATCAATGGGAGAAATATCCCAAGCACAACTACGCAAAGTTCTTTGTGCGTCATACTTGGATCGAATACATTAACCGTTTGCTTGG
>JBIKOC010000037.1:0-8545 GCA_044358335.1 Flavobacteriales bacterium
AACGAAAGGATTTCATACTACATTTTTAATAAAAATAGAAAGAATATGGCTTCGACAAGTTCAGCCAACAGTTCGAGAATATCTTCCCCGCTGGCTGAACTTGTAGAAGCCAGCGTTTTAGTTCAACGAAATAGCCGGCAAGCCATTACCAGTCGCATTGTAGAAGGCCAATTCGTAAATGGTTGGTTCCATATAATCGATAAGTGGCATAGATTCTAAAATTTCCTGCACTTCCAACTCCGATTCGGCATTAATCGTTGCCCAAACTTTGGTGCGATCTTGCGATAATGCATAGGATAGAACAATTCCTCCCGACATTAATTCATCGATCTGACGCCGTTGTTCGGGAATCAGGGCAATGAACTCTTCGGTCATCTCTTCAGGGAGATCTAGGTCGACGAGGTATTGATTCATTCCACAATGATAGGGAAAAGCACTATTTCCACATCAAGAGGATAAAAATAGGCAGGAATTTAATGTTCCTGCCTATCTGTATATTACGTTTTGCTTAATCTTCTTCAGGTGGTATTTGAACGAAATGATCGTCTTTCCGCTCCAATTCTGTCCCATATGGAAGTTTGAGGTATTGCTTGATGGCTGGATCTAAAAGTATTACAGCTTCCACATCATACACGCCGTAATTATCCTCGTTATCGAGGTAAGAATCGTCTTCTTCACCCGACATAAATCTCCAGCCCGAATCCAAATCTTCTTCCGGTTCTTCCCGATACATGAATCCTACTGGTTTACCATCTTGCATGATATACGCACTAGCCAAACATACTCCTTCAAAAACAGGATTACGGGCAGGCTTAACAGCGGTTTGCTTTCTATTCTTTGTCATAATTAATCTTCTTCGTCAAAATCATCCACTTCCAAACCTTCTAAACCAAGGAAAATCTCTACTGGTTCAGCACCTTCAAACTTAAGTACCAAACTATCATTAAGTACTTTCCCATCATGCTTAATAAACGAAGGTGTAATACTTTTCCCAATAGCATCTATCCAATAATGCATCTTAGAAGCATTACGAGTTTCAACCGTCACAACACCTTTAAATTCTTCTTCTAAGCGTTTACCTTCGGCTTCTATATTGGGCTCGCTCACTTTTATACCATCCGAATCGGGACCAGCAGTAATCGATAAAGATCGTCCACTATCAAAATGAAACGTAATCCAATCAAGCACTTCAAATAATTGTCCTTGTGCACGATTTACCCAGTAATGATAACTTACAGATGCAAGTGTTTCATTCACCATCTCGGTGAGTTGGTAAACCTCTGCCACGGTGAAAAAATTGGCATCGGTTAATTCTTGAAATTCTTCGGGTTCTTGCATAATTAGTTGACTGGTGAATGGGTAGCGAAGAAAATAAACGAATAAATATCGGCAGCTTGTTCTACCGATTTACTTAGTGCAGTTCCAGCTCCATGGCCCGCATTGGTTTCAATACGAATGAGCACCGGATTAGCACCTTTATTTTTCTCTTGTAAAGTTGCTATGAATTTGAAGGAATGCGCCGGAACAACTCGGTCGTCGTGATCTGCTGTCATAACCATAGTAGCTGGATAGCTTACTTCTTTGATGTTGTGCAGAGGTGAATAACCATATAAAATTGGAAACATTTTTTCATCATCCGATGAACCATATTCGTCAACCCAGCCCCAACCAACTGTAAATTTCTGAAAGCGTAACATGTCCATCACTCCTACTTGCGGAATACATGCTGCAAATAAATCGGGACGCTGTGTCATCACCGCACCAATCAATAATCCTCCATTAGAACCACCTTGAATGGCGAGTTTTTCTTTAGACGTGTATTTGTTGGCTTGTAACCATTCGGCACAAGCTATAAAATCATCAAATACATTCTGCTTTTTCTCCATCATGCCGGCACGATGCCAGGTTTCGCCATACTCTCCACCGCCTCGTAAATTGGCCATCACATACACGCCACCATTTTCTAAAAACGGAATACGCGTAGCCGAAAATCCGGGCTCTAAACTCACATTAAATCCTCCATATGCATAAAGTAATGTTGGATTTTGGCCATCGAGTTTCAAGCCTTTTTTATGCACAATAAACATGGGCACTTTTGCTCCGTCTTTACTAGGCGCAAACACCTGTTTTACTTCGTAGTCTTCGGGATTGAATTTCACTTCTGATTTACGGAAAACAGTCGATTTCCCAGTAGCAATATCATACTTGAAAATTGTTGGTGGATAATTGAATGAGGTATAAGTATAAAAGCAGAATGTCTCTTCCTTATAACCACCAAATCCTCCTGCAGCACCAACTCCTGGCAAAGAAATTTCGTGCTCCATTTTACCTGTTCGGTCGTATTGAAACACCTGAGAATTGACGTCTTTCAAATATTCTGCAAACAATTTCCCTCCACAAGTAGAAACACCTTTTAACAAATTAGCACTTTCGGGAATGATGTTTTTCCAATTGGCTTTTGCTGGATTCTTGGGATCAATTAATACCAATCGGTAGTTAGGAGCATCGATATTCGTGTGAACCAACAATTTATCACCCTCATTATCTACTACATTACTTACGAAATCAAAACCGCTGATGAGTGGATGAAAGGATTCTTCGCCCGCTTTCAGATTCCGAATCCAAGTTTCATTTCCGTCCGTTCCTTCGCTAATCGATAAAACCAAGAAATTCTCATCCTCCGTTGCATATGCACTATGATAGCGTAGTGGATTGGCTTTATCGACAAAGATCAAGCGATCGCGCTCTTGTTTATCGCCCAATTGGTGATAGTAAATCGAGTGGAATTTATTCTGCCCCGAAAGTTCTTGTCCTTTTTCGGGTGATGGATAACGTGAATAAAAGAACCCATTTCCAACAAATGCAGCTCCCGAAAATTTCACGTATTGAATCACATCGGGCAAATCGTTACCTGTTGCTACTTCACGAATACGCATTTCGGACCAATCGCTACCCGCGCGACTTACCGTGTATGCGATGTATTTTTTGTCACCTGAAACACCCGCAAATCCAGCCGAAGCTGTACCATCTTTTGCTAATGTATTTGGATCGAGAAAAACAGTTGGTTCACCCGTTAAACCATCTTGGCGATAGTAAACACTTTGGTTTTGTAAACCATCGTTTTTACTGTAGATATAATACTTCCCTACGCTTGTTGGAGCAGAATAACGTGGGTAATTGAGCAGCTCGTTAATCCGATCTCGAATTTTATTTCGATAAGGAATTTTAGATAAATAGGAGTTCGTTACTTCGTTTTCGGCTATCACCCATGCTTTGGTTTCGGCAGAAGTATCGTTTTCTAACCAACGATATGGATCGGCAACCTTAGTTCCGTGATAGTCTTCCACCACATCGGTTTTCCGAGTGTTAGGATAGGTAAGTTGCGCCTGTGCTTCAGGCAGAGATGTAAGTCCAAGCATAAGTAGACCGGCAATACGAATCAGTTTCATATTCTGGGATTGAAGCCCGAAAGGTACTTGTTATATGTGCGGCTACAAAATGCACGGGTCAAAATCCGTTGACCACTTTCCACTAGCCACTTTTAAGAGGAGATACATGGTAGAAGACAGATTTATTTTGCAAATCGCATGGTAATAGGACAGACCAAATCTTGTTACTTAATACTAAATACTTAATACCAAATAAAAATGCTGCATAAATGGTGGATTACCTATTCATGCAGCATTAGCTTAGATGTTTGAATTATCAGAACGACTGACGAATCTCCTTTTTCACGTATTCTAACGCAATTTGAGTTGGAAGTTTTTCGACACTCATGGTGATGTCAAGGAGGACTTTGGCCAGTTCAACTCCATCGGCATTTTCGCCTACTTTGTGAGCGGCGGCATTGATAATCTTGATCATTTCTTCCTTGGCACTTTTTACCAAATCCCAAGAGGCATTCGACATATAGATTTGCTGTGCGATGTTGTGATCGTATTCGCTACGAACGGTTTTCAGCAATTCGGCATGCAGCAAACGGGAACTCATTCCGGCTTTATGAATGCGCATAATCATATTGCTTGGAGTGATGCGCTCGAGATAAACGACAATGCGCTCATAAGCCTGCATGCGAACCGGGGTGATTGCATTTTGGTTGGTGAGTTTGAGGTCTAATGAACGTAGTTTGAAATTTTCTTCCAAGTAATTATTGAGGATGAAATAGATAAATCCAAAAACAACTACGAGTGGAACAGTATATTTTAAAAGATCTATAACGGTTTCGAACCAGTTCATGGGCGGTTAATTTTATTGGCGTAAGGTATGAAACGTTGAGTAACTGAAACAAGTTGCATGAAAAAATGGGGGATTGTGATTTTTTATTTCACTCCATTTTTAATTACACATTTTAAATCCAAAAGCACATTTAATCATTCAAACCTTGATTCTTCACTTCCACTTTTGGAGCAAGAAGTTTGTATACAACTGGAGTTACTAAACGTGTCAGAACAGTAGAGCTTATCAATCCCCCAATTAAAACCCAAGCTAAGGGCGAATACAAAGGTGAATTTTCCAATACCAAAGGAATCATCCCGCCAATAGCTGTCATAGTAGTTAGGATGATTGGAAGGAATCGTGTTTCACCAGCTTCCATAATAGCTTCGTTGAGTTCCATGCCTTGTTCTCGGAGGTAATTGGTGTAATCGACCAAGAGGATTGAATTCTTCACCTCAATTCCAGCTAAGGCAATCATACCCACTACTGCAACAAACGAAAGCGTATTGCCAGTAAGCAATAGAATCAGCACAGCGCCGATAATACCCAGTGGAATAACCGAAAGTACGATCATCGTACTTTTAAACGTGCCGAATTCTAAAAGCAAAATCGCCAAGAATCCGAATATAGTAATGAGGATAATCGTACCCAATCCACCAAAACTTTCTTGTGAGCTTTCCACTTCACCTGCTGCTTGAAAACTGAATCCTTCAGGAAGCTTGATTCCTTCCATTTTCTTGAGCAAATCGTTTGTCACATTCATGGTGTTGAAGCCTTTCTTGACAAAGCTCGTCACCGTAACATACCTATTTTTATTGTAGTGACTGATGGTTGGTACAGAGGTCTCAAAACTCAAGTTTGCCAACTGACGGAGTGGAATGAGTTTACCTGAAAGGGAAGAAACTTGCAGCTTGTTAAATACATCTAAGGTTTGGGTGCGGTCGTGCGATAAAGTCACGTTAATGGCATAATCATCACCCGATGCATCTTTGTAAGAACTCACTTTTAGTCCGGCGATTCCCATTCGAACCGTGCGGTCAATTTCGGATGTTTGAACACCATAGAGCGAGGCTTTGTCGCGGTTGATGTTGACACGAATATCGGTTTTGTAGGTTTCGAGTGGATTGTGCGTATAGATTGTACCATCGGTTTGCTTCATACGTGCTTCCACTTGTGCGGCAAGTGTGCGAAGCGTGTCGAGATTTTCTCCGAAAACACGAATGGCCACGGGAGCTTCAATGGGCGGACCTTGCTCAAATTGTTTCACTTCGATACGTGCACCCGGATAGCCAGCGAATTTGTTACGCAAATCTTCCACTCGTTCTTCAATTTCAGGAAGTGTCATTTCTTCCATACGGACAAAAAACTGAGCCGTATTAGCCGATTCGTTTTTACTTGCAATGTTGTAATACACACGAGGATTTCCCTTTCCCACATTGGCGAAAACGGCTTTCACGCCTTTCACTTGAAGTAGTTCTTTTTCCACATCGTGAGCAACCGAATCGGTCGCATCGAGGTTGGTTCCAAGTGGTGTTTCAACATTCACCAAAAACATAGGTTTTTCAGATTTAGGAAATAAACTAAATCCAACTACAGGGAATAGCATCACACTTCCTACAAAAACTACTACAGCTAGAATGATAGTAAGAATAGGACGCTTCAATGCTTTCACTAATAATTCACGATATGAACCACTAATTAAGCGCTGTAAGCCACGGAGAAATATATTGCCTTTAGGATTTTCGTGCGGCTTCAAGATTTTACTGGAAAGAAAAGGTACAATCGTCAAGGAAACCAGCAAGGAAGCTAGAACAGTAGTGATAACAGCCATGGGCAAACTACGGATGAAATCGCCAGAACCTTCAGGCAAGAAAAGAATTGGAAGAAATGCTACAATTAAGGTAGCTGTACAACCAATTACAGCCAGAGAAATTTGTTTAGTTGCAGCAATAGCAGCTTCTTTCCGAGTGTAACCATTTCGCAGGAATCGTTCGATATTTTCGACCACCACAATACTATCATCCACCAATAAACCAAGTGCGATAACCAAACCTACAATGCTCAATTGATTGATTGTGTAGCCGAGAAGATTGAGTGCAGTTAATCCGATAGCGATGGAAAGTGGAATGCTGATCATAACCACAATCGATGCACGAGTTCCTAATGGAAGTAGCGTTAACAATACCAGAAAAATTGCAATGGTGATGTCGCGTGAAAAGCCAGTTAAGCGTTGCGACACATCTTCGGCTTGAACAAATCCATTTTCGAGTTTGATGGACGGATCGAGTTTTTGTTGAAAGGCATTCAGCACAGGCATTACCTTTCCGTATGTTTCGATGATGTTCGTATGTTCCTTTTCGGTGATGGAAATGAACATGGCACGCTTTCCATTGAAACGAGCACGGTAAGCTTGATCACTTTCTTCTAGTTGAACCTCTGCTAAATCACGCAGATGGACGATTTTTTCTCCAGATGTTGCAATCACAGTATTTCGAATTTCTTCGATAGAACCGTAATCTCCGCTAGTTTTAATATTGAATTTTCGCGCACCTGCATCAATGCTTCCACCGGGAATATTAGACGCTTCGGTTTGAATAGCACCTAAAACCCGATTGAGCGGAATGCCCAACTGTGCCATGCGTTCCAAATCGACCTGCACGCGAATTTCTTCCTCCGGAAAACCATGAAGCTTTACCTTTTTCAAGGTTTTAATCTTTTCCAAATCCTTTTTCAAGGCTTCGGCTTTGTCTTGCATTATATGATAGGGAACCGTTTCGCTTACCAATGCCAACTGATAAGTGCTCACATCCGAAGAAGACACTTTTTGAATATCTAAACTGAGCAAATCGGCTGGTAAATTGGCGCGAATACTATTCACTTCGCGTACTACTTCGTTGTACTTGCTTGCAATGTCGGAACCGTGAGTAAATTCAACCTGTGTCACAAGCAAACCATCATCTATGGTCGAGCGGATACGTTTGATATCGTTGAGCTCGTTGAGTTTCTCTTCGATTGGATCGGCCACCAGTTTTTCCATATCGTTCGGACTGGTTCCCGGATACACAGCAATGATAAAATACTGTGGTGCATTAAAAGGAGGATCTTCACCTCGTGGCATGGTTAACAATGCCGACAAACCCAATCCGAGCAGTAGCAAGGAAATGACGATGGTGAACTGATAATTCTTAACGGAAAATTCGGAGATATTCATCGCTTCAGCAGAGTATAAATTAGTTTTTAGCTGAGGCAGATGAAACAATCACTTGACTTTGATCATGTAGGTAAGCAACACCTTTTGTAACAATGCTCATATTTTCGGGAACACCAGTTACCACAACACCTTGAGGTAGCATTTGAAGAATTTTTACTTCTACCCTACTAACCGTTTTCCTATCCTTACTTAAAACAAAAACAGAAGCGCGATCTTCCTGTGCTTCCGATAAACACTGCATAGGCAATACAAGATGTACATCTTTCGCATGCGGATGAATGGTCATTTTAGCCACCATGCCACTTGCTAATGATCGGTTACCTGCAACTAGGCGAAGTTTTACTGGAAAAGTCCCCGTCATGGGATCGGCAGCAAAACCTAATTCATCCACACTAGCCGGAATGACCTCACCCGGAAAAGCATCTGCAAATACAGAAGCTGAATCACCCACGTGAAGTCTAGTCCAATCCACATCGGCCACACCTAATTTAACCACCCAATCGGCTTGAGCGTTAGACTGGATAAAGTAAACAGGCATTCCGGGACCAGCTAGTTCACCCTCGTTCATCAGCTTACGAATCACTTTACCTGAAACAGGCGAAACGATGGAAGAATATTGTTGGTTGAAACGAGCAATCTGAACTGTTTCCTCCGCTAGAGATAGAGCCGTTTTCGCATTTTGGAATTGTTCCAAAGTAACAGCACTATCGCGACGTAAAGCTTCTACCCGAGTAAAATCGCGCTTGGCTTTATCGAGACCTTGTTGAGCTTGGTTTACCTGAGCATTAATCTCAGTAAGTTGCAAACTGGCTAGAAGTTGACCCTTTTGTACTTGCTGCCCTTCTTGCACAAGCATTCTTGATATGAGTCCGCCGGTTTTGAATGATAAACGTGCTTCAGCATCGGATGTAATGATTCCACTTGCCTGAACAGGAATCGCTAATAAGCTCGATTGAAAGGTTTGAACCTCCACATTGACTGCTGTTTTTTCAGCTTTTTCGGGTTCCGATTTCGCGGAACAAGCAGCGAAGAATAACACGAAGATGGAGCTGAGAGGAAGGAAATATTTAAGCATGATTAGAAGAATAAAGAGGTTGGATTAGGAGCGATTAAAAAGTG
>JBIKOC010000332.1:0-3131 GCA_044358335.1 Flavobacteriales bacterium
TCGGAGTTACGCAACCAAATATTCAGCGTTTAGAAGGTTCTGACCGTATTTTGGTTGAACTTCCAGGTGTTAAAGAACCTGAGCGTGTTCGTAAGCTTCTTCAAGGTGCTGCTAAATTAGAATTCTGGGAAACCTTCGAAAACAAAGATGCTTTCCAATTCTTAGAAGCTGCTAACAAACGATTAAAAGATATTACAAATGCAGGAACAGCTCCAGCAGCAGTGCCAGCTGTAACTGATACAACCGCTTCTGCAACAGCTGTTGATACTTCTGCAACAACTGCAAAAGATACTTCTAGTCTTTCTTTAGCAGAAAAATTAGCTAAAGCTGATACTACTTCCGATAAAGATACTTCAGCTGCTGCTCAACGTGCTCGTGCTCAAAAAGATAATCCTTTATATGTTGTTCTTAGCCCGAACATCAACCAAACTAACGAAGGAAGTTCTTTCCGTCCAGGTCCTGTTGTAGGTATCTCTCTTACTAAAGATACTGCTCGAGTGAACCAAATTTTTAGCATGCCACAGATTAAAGAAGTCTTCCCGAAAGACATTCGTTTCTTCTGGAGTGTGAAACCATTCGATGAGAAAGAAAATGCATTCGAATTAGTTGCAATTAAGGTTCCTCGTGATGGTAAACCACGTTTAACGGGTGAATATGTAACGGATGCTCGCTTAAATTACGGTCAGCTAAACAACAAGCCCGAAGTTTCCATGGCGATGAACGGCGAAGGTGCTGGCATTTGGAAACGTATGACAGGTGAAAACATTGGAAAGAGCGTAGCTATCGTTTTGGATAACTATGTATATAGCTACCCAACTGTTCAAGGTGAAATCGCTGGTGGTAACTCATCTATCACAGGTAACTTCACCATTAAAGAAGCAGAAGATTTATCCAACATCCTGAATTCAGGTAAAATGGATGCTCCTGCTCGTATCGTGGAAGAAGCAGTTGTAGGTCCATCTTTAGGTGCCGAAGCAATTAATTCAGGTTTACTTTCTGCTCTTGCTGGTTTGATTCTCGTGTTCTTATTCATGGGCTTCTATTACAGTGGTGGTGGTTTAGTTGCCGATGTTGCCTTGATCGCGAACGTATTCTTCCTAATGGGAATTATGACTTCACTTGGTGCTGTTCTAACACTTCCTGGTATCGCTGGTATTGTATTAACAATTGGTATGTCGGTAGATGCGAACGTTCTTATTTACGAGCGTATTCGAGAGGAACTCGCTTCAGGAAAAGCTTATAAGCAAGCTGTAGCTGATGGTTTCAAAGGGGCTTATTCTGCTATTATCGACTCGAACGTAACTACTTTATTGACAGGGGTTATCCTTTACATTTTCGGAACTGGTCCAATCCAAGGATTTGCTACTACACTTGTTATCGGTATCCTAACTTCTTTGTTCTCTGCAATCTTCATCACTCGCTTGTGCTTTGAATTCCTAGGAAAACGTAATAAAGAGGTGAAATTCTCTATTCCAATGACAGCTAAGTTGTTCAGCGGAAGTAATTTCGATTTCATCAACCAACGTAAACGTTTCTACATTGTATCACTTGCTGTAATTGTGATTGGTGTTGGCTTTATGGTTACCAAAGGATTTGGTTACGGGGTAGATTTTGAAGGTGGTCGTTCGTATGTGGTCCGTTTCGACAAACCAGTTCAAACTGATCAGGCTCGCGAGATATTGTATAAGGCATTCCAGAAATCTCCTGATGTAAAAGTATACGGGAGTTCTAACCAGTTGAAAATTACAACAGGTTACATGTTGGAAGATGAATCTATGGCTGCTGATTCTATTGTAGCTGCTAAAATGATTTCGGAATTAACTCCAATTACAGGTGCTGCTCCGGTTATTCAATCATCTCAAAAAGTTGAACCAACTGTAGCGAACGACATTAAAGATTCGGCTGTATTATCAGTTATCTTCTCTTTATTGGTGTTGTTCCTATACTTGCTACTACGTTTCCGTAAATGGCAATATGGTGTTGGTGCGATTGCAGCACTTGCCTATGTAGTAATTTTTATCCTTTCGATTTTCTCCATCTTTAATCACGTTCTTCCTTTCTCACTCGATATCGATCAAGCATTCATCGCTGCGATTTTGACTGTAGTTGGTTATGCGATTAACGATACCGTGGTAATCTTTGACCGTATTCGTGAATATTTGGCAATGCCGAATAGTAAGAAAGAAGATCTTTCAACAATCATCAATAACGCCTTGAACAGTACGCTATCTCGTACTGCTGTTACCGGTTTAACAACCATTGGAGTATTGATTATTCTCTTCGTTTTTGGTGGTGAGGTAATTCGCGGATTTGCTTTCGCGATGCTAATTGGTGTTATCGTTGGTACTTACACATCACTCTTCGTTGCCTCTCCGGTAGTAGTCGATTTAACTCGCCGAGCAGCTGGTAAAACAGACGAAGAAAAGAAGTAATTTTACATACTGAACCTGCAACAATCCCGTTGTAGGTTCAGTTTTTAAACCATGCTGGCTTCAGTATACCTTTTTTTTGATGTGAGTGGAGGAGAGATCACCGTGATCATTCTGTTCATTCTCATCTTTTTTGGTTCTAAAAAGATTCCGGAATTAGCCCGTGGTTTAGGTAAAGGAATGCGCGAATTCCAAGATGCTTCCAATAGCATTCGTCGCGAAATCCAGACAGAAGCAAATAAGATTAAAGACGAGGTCTCCAAAGTTCAGACTCAGGTTCGCGAAGAAGTGAAGCTGGATCAGTTAAAGGAAGATGCTCCAAGTATCCCCAAAGCATTGGATTCGGTTACACATACTGCTACTCAAGAAACCAATCAATCTGTAGTTACAGAAGAATCGGCTATCATTCAAACAACAAATCAGGAGGATTCTGATATCAAAACTGAACTTCCATCAACATCACAAATATGATTCAAGGACACATTTTCATAGGAGCACTTGGGCCAAGCGAAATCATTCTCATTGGAGCAGGTATTCTTCTCCTTTTTGGTGGAAAGAAAATTCCAGAACTAATGAAAGGTCTAGGTCAAGGAATGCGTGAATTTAAAGACGCTAAAGACGGTAAAGCCGAACTTCCTGAAGCCAATAAAGAAAAACAAACTCAGATCAATTCCTGATCACTTTTTCTTCTTTGGAAGGCGA
>JBIKOC010000157.1:0-4964 GCA_044358335.1 Flavobacteriales bacterium
GTAGGACGATATTCTTCCACACCACCAATATCGCATAATACAACACTGGCAACCGTACAGCCAAATACAGCTGGCATGTACGACATCGTGCCAATAAAACTCTTTTTTACATTCCCTTCTGGAGCTTTAATTATTAAATCTGGATTGGCTAGCTCAGGTGAATAAACCACCTTGATGCCTTTGTAAATACCCAAGGCCCTCAGTCGTTTGCGAACGTATCGAGCCAAATTGCAATGTTTCGACTCCGAAATATCGCCCACTGTTAATTGAGTTGGATCTATTTTTCCTCCTGCTCCCATTGAACTAACTACTGGAATTCCCCGATCAAGACATTTCTTGAGGTAAAATACTTTGGGAGATAGCGTATCAATACAATCAACTGCATAATCAATCTTCATGGTATCGATCAATTCTTCGGTAATCCCTTCACGCAGATATACGCTATGAATATGCAATTCTAGGTCGGGATTAATATCCAGTAAACGTTCCGCCATCACTTCCGTCTTCAATCTACCTTCTGTACTTTTCAGCGCAGGAATCTGACGGTTACGATTGGTTTCATCCACCACATCCGAATCAATAATGGTGATTTTTCCAATACCACCACGGACTAACATTTCGGCACATATTCCACCTACGCCGCCCAGTCCCGCAATAAGCACATGACTGTTCATTAATTTCAAAATAGGCGCTTCACCGGTCATTAATTGCATCCGGCTAATCCAGCTTGGAACTTCTGTATGCTTCATATAGTTTTAAAATCGCGTGCGAAATTAGTCCAAATGACTTCTTTTAGCATCTCTACCGATATATTTCTCATCTGAGCAGCAAATGTATATTGCGTAACAATATCGATTGGCTTCGTGTCTGTTTCGAGGTATAGGAATTCGGCTGGTATGTGGCAGAATGTTTCCTGAATATTTTTTTCGAGCATTAAGCGTGGTCCAAACGAGAAACGAGCTCCTTTTTTGATGAGATGTTCGGCTTCGGTGATATTTCCTTTAAAACCATGAATAATCCAAGGAACGTGAATGTGAGCGGAGTAGGCTAAAATATCCGAGTACGACTTAACTAGATGCAGAATGAGTGGTTTCTGATGTTGGTTGGCAAGTTGAATGTGTGCATCAAAAACTTCCATTTGCAATTTCCAATCGGCACCTTTTATACGATCCAATCCACATTCACCAACTGCGACAACTTGACTTAGGTTTTGTAAAATATATTCAAGCTTTTGAAGTTGATCTTTCCAATGAGTATTTATTAACCATGGGTGAATACCGCAACTTAAGAGATAGGGTAATGTAGTCAGTTTCATAGCATCCAAAACGAATGCATTCCGTATGACTTTTTCATCTGGCATTTGAGGTTTGCGATGCGTGTGGAGGTTGAGAAAATGCATGAGGATTTTTGTAATGATTACAATGATAATTAATAAAAAAAGGACAAACTCTTTTTGGGTATTTGTCCTTTTGTGTTGACAATACATTTCGGTTCAAACGTTTTTCAATTGATTTATTGAAGTGTTGAAATATTTGGATGGAAAAGCTTTTATCTACTTATAGAAGCATTGAATACAAATACTATCAACCCGAGTTTATTTCTTTACAATTTCAACCACTTTAACCCAGTTCCCGATTTCAATTTTTGCATAATAAATGCCGCTTGAAAACTGACTAATATCTATTTGATTTTTTGAAGATAGAGTTTGTAAAGAATATATCACTTTACCTAGAATTGAATAAATCGTAATAGTCCCTTTACGATCAGAAAACTCAGCACATCGGATTGTAAACTCACCTGAAGTAGGAGAAGGGAACAATTCAATTTCATTCGTGTTGCTAGATTCATTTAAACCTAAACAGGCATCCACGACTATATTGTCTGTAGCATTACTAGAACACGAATTTGCATCGGAGTATGTGTAGGTAATCGCATGTGTTCCCAAACCTGCCAAGGACGGATCAAATTCAGAAGTATTTATTCCAGTGCCTGAGAAAATCCCTCCTGCGGGTAAACCACCGCTCAATGCTGTTGAAGAAGAATTTACACACAATAAATCAGGACTTAAATTCAAGCTTATTAAAGGTAAAAGATTTAAAACAGCTGTTGATGATTGGGGAGTTGAAGTGCCGCAAGCATTTTTGGCATGAACTGCATTTGAGTTGCTAACATCACGAACCAATAGACCCCTTGTCTTTCCGAAATTCAACTCCTCCGTTTACAAATTTACCTGCATTATTTTATCGATGATTTGAGAACAAATGCTTGTGTAAATGGTTTGTAAAACAACATGATTCAATTTACTGGTCATACATTCGTTTATTTTCTTTCAAGAGGCAGAACTTAGCAAACGGCGAGGTTTTATAAGTTGTAATCTCGATATGTTTTGTGTATTTCTCTATCGTGCTGAATGTTATTAGCGAACATAATGCTCACATTATTTCTCACCATAGGTTTCAATACTATTTTTTCATTGATCACATAAAAAATGAGTATTAACACTTGCTCAATAAAGATAATTCCTATTCATTCAATTCTATTTTTGCTAATGGAAAACTTACTCACCGAAGCCCTGCAACATAGAGCAGTGAAACACCCTTATCTGACTTCTCTACGGAATGGAGAATTTCAAGATATGAATCTAATTTTGAAGGATTTTGCCTCAGAATATTCGCACTACAGTGCTTGGTTTCCTCGCTATCTAACTGCGGTTATTTCGAAAATGGAAAGAGTCGAACACAGAACTGCTTTGCTTGATAATTTATCCGAAGAAAGCGGAAACCTACATGAAGAAGACCTCGATGCAATTCGCGCACTTGGTATCGAAGATGAATGGGTTCAAGGTATTCCACATCCGCAATTGTTCAAGCGGTTTCAAGCAGCAATGGGTTGCGATACCAATCAGAAACCATCTATTGAAGTTGAGATTTGGCGTGAATCATTCCTCTCACTTATTCAACATGGAAATCTTGCAGTGGCCATTGGTGCAATTGGATTAGGCACTGAAGCCATCGTAAAGTTTATTTATAAGGATATCATTGGAGCTATCGAAAACCATACAGATCTCGCTTTGAAAGATTATGTGTTTTTTCCTCTACACACCGAGGTGGATGATGAACATGGTAAAACGCTTTTGAGAATTGCAGAAGAATTATCATCCGATAATGCACAAGCTTTTCATGATTTACGCAAAGGAATGATCATGGCTTTAAACTTAAGAGCATCCTATTGGGATGGTATGATGGAACGTGCTGCTCAAGTAAAAAGCGAACAATATGTTGGCTGATTTATTCATTCAGTCTTTTCGAAGCCATTGGTTCACAAAGGAAGAGCTAGACGAAATTGAACATGGTTTTAATTACGTCAAGGAGTGTTTAACCGAACTGAAGTCGCCTAATCCGCTCGAAATTGCACCCGCATTTTCAGCGTTTTATTTGTTCGCACATGCTTCTCTCGAGGGGAAAGTGCAGGTTGAGGAATACATCGATTACTTCACGCACAAGAGTTCTGGATCCCATTCATCGCTTAACCCTGAACTGCATCCTTTGCTCGATCAATTGTACTGCTACTTCCAATGGAAACGCAATGCAAGCCTTTTCGAGAAAATCAACGAACGGAAATCCCTAACGCATTCAAGTCAAGTTGAAGATTTCTGTTCATCATTGGATGATCCTAGGTTAACAGGTTTGTACAGCAACCAGAATGAAAAATTAAACATCGATTTTTCAGTCGATATTCTTCCTTTTCCACTTCAGGTGCTCGATCCACGTATCGTTCGAATCCCTCCCGGAAAAAACAACGAATTGCACAAACATGCGCATGAAACGGTGTTCATCTTCCTTTCCGGAACGGGCATCGTTAAAATTGATGATGTTAAAGTACCTGTAAAAACTGGCGATTTCGTTTTTATTCCTCGCTGGTGTATGCATCAATCCATGAATACTTCCAATTCAGAAATGATTTTCCTTGCCGTGGCAGATTTTGGCATCACAGGAAAATCGTTCACTGGAAATTACCTGAAAACTGCTCGGTTAAAAGAAGAGTAGGAGAGTGGAATCAAAATAATCAGGCCCGAGTTTATCGGGCCTTTTAATAAATTGATTTAATCTATGTTGATTGCTCAAGGGCAAGAGTCAAACAACAATAGGTTAACAATCTCAGAATAAAATTACATCACACATTTGCGGATTTCAACGACTAGAATTATTCATTGATAAATAATACTAGTTAATAATTTTGAAAATTCCAGGATTGCCTATTAATAATCCATCTTCGCACTTCCGCATCTTTGCAATTCTGAATCCTCGAATTCCCTCAGCCTCGGACTTTTGCAGCCTCGGATTTTTCAGCCTCGGACTTCAGTCCGAGAGGACCCCATATGCCCTTTCAAATTCACCTTGCGCTCATCTTATTTTTCTGCGTTCATCATAATCTCATAATCTTTTGAAATGTTGTAATGTAATTTTGCTCTCGATGGAAAAGTACAGGGTTTTTAAAATCTCTGGTTGGACATTATTGTTCCTAGTCGAATTGGTCAATCACGGCATCCGTGTAAACTAGAATTATTATTTAATTGCGGTTAATTATTGTTCAGCCTTTTAGATAAATGGCTTCATTCTATTCAGACTTAAATCACTTTCCTGTCTGTTAGTTCGATTTTGAAGATAGAAAATTGCTTAAGAAAGCTGACCTAATTGCAAGCCTATCCACCATTCGAAATCAAAATACAAGACCATGTTTGCCTTCCATTTGGATGCTAGTTGAATTTTCAGTTCTTCCCTGAATCGCTTAAGTAGATCAATTTTTCCATTTTTTTGAAGTTCATTCCAATGGATAAAGTTATTTCCTATTCGGCTAATTAGAAATGCCTCGTACTCAAATAAAGCACCTTCTTTACTTAATTGCTTGCGTAAATAATTAGCATTATATTTTACATTTTCGGTGTTGTTAAGTAAAATATCGCA
>JBIKOC010000039.1:0-8414 GCA_044358335.1 Flavobacteriales bacterium
TTTTTACATGAATGCCCGAGGATTTCATTGGAACATTAAGGGGGAAAAATTTTTCGAATTGCATTTAAAATTTGAAGAACTATATAACAACCTTGTTTTAAAGGTTGATGAACTTGCCGAACGCGTCTTAACCTTAGGACATGTTCCCATGCACGGGTACGACGATTATCTTAAGACGTCTGTAGTTCAGTCGGTTAAGAATGTAAGTGAGGGCAAAAAAGCCATTCAATCGATATTAGATTCATTCAAAGTGCTCATTACTAAGCAACGTGTTTTGCTTGATTTGTCGGATGTAGCGAATGATGAAGGAACAAATGCTCTGATGAGTGACTACATTCGTGAGCAAGAGAAATTAATTTGGATGTATTCTGCTGCTTTAGGTTAAAAACATAGCAAGTGAATCGGGCAATTGAGAAATAAATGCTTTTAGCCCGATTTAATTTTCCAATCATCAAATTGCATTCTGTTTATATTGCACCAACAACATTTAATCAATCCTGTTATGTACGGTTCGTTCCAACAATTTCTTCAAGCCGAGCTCAAATCTATTGAAGAAGCCGGTTTATACAAACGTGAACGCATTATTCTAAATCCGCAAGGAGCCGACATTCGAGTTAGCAGTGGACAAGAAGTCGTAAATTTTTGTGCGAACAATTATTTAGGTCTTTCCTCTCATCCTGCAGTAATTAAAGCAGCTCATGAAACGCTCGACAGCCATGGTTTTGGGATGAGTAGTGTACGTTTTATATGTGGTACACAAGATATTCATAAAGAATTAGAGAAGAAGATTTCGGAGTTTTTAGGAACCGAAGACACCATTTTGTATGCAGCAGCATTTGATGCTAATGGTGGTGTTTTTGAACCTTTATTTGGAGCTGAAGACGCCATTATTTCTGATTCATTAAACCATGCATCTATTATTGATGGTGTGCGTTTGTGTAAAGCCGTTCGTTATCGCTATAACAATAACGACATGGCCGATTTGGAAGCCCGACTCATTGAATCTCAAGCACAACGTTTTCGCATCATTGTTACCGATGGTGTGTTTTCGATGGATGGATATATCGCTCAGCTAGACAAGATTGTAGAGTTGGCCGAAAAATACAATGCACTTATCCTGGTAGACGATTGTCACAGTACTGGTTTCCTTGGAAAAACCGGACGCGGAACAGCTGAGCATTGTGGTGTTTTTGGGAAGATTGATATCATCACCGGAACATTAGGAAAGGCTCTTGGTGGCGCTATGGGTGGATTTACATCCGGCAAAAAAGAAATTATCGATTTGCTTCGTCAACGTTCTCGTCCATATTTATTTTCTAATTCTTTAGCACCATCCATTGTAGGAGCAGGTATTGCTGTTTTGGATTTATTGAGTTCATCTACTCATTTGCGCGATAAGTTGATGGACAACACAACATATTTCCGTGCGAAGATGAAAGAGGCTGGATTTGACATCAAAGAAGGTGTTCATCCAATTTGTCCAATCATGCTTTATGATGCACGATTGAGTCAGGTTTTTGCGGAGAAATTACTTGCAGAAGGAATTTACGTAATTGGGTTTTATTATCCGGTTGTTCCTAAGGATCAAGCTCGAATTCGAGTTCAAATATCGGCCGCTCACGAACGTCATCATTTGGATAAAGCGATTGCAGCATTTATTAAAGTTGGCAAAGAATTAGGTGTCATCCAATAAAACTTAATCCCATTCGGACATGTTAAAAAAAGCCCTCCTATTGACCGGTGTTTCATTATCTGCGACACTAATGGCTCAAATTCCAGAGCCCGTTAATTCCTATCAAAAAAGTTATTTTGCTACCGTTTCAGAAGGAATTTTGTCGGCTGGAAGTTTGGGTAAAGTTGCTTTATACGATCCTTCTAAAGCGATTCCTTCCAATGTTTTAGAATTTGGAGATCAAGCAACGCCAGTAATTCGCTACTCAACTTTTTTACATTTAGGCGAACAGCTTCATGTAAACTTTAGCAATACGTTTGGTTTTTATACCGGAATTGGAATACGAAATATTGGTATGATAAACCGATTGAGCGACAGTATTAAAGTAAAACAACGTGTTTATTCGGTGGGAATTCCAATCGCGCTTAAAATCGGAAACATGGGTAAAAAAGCCTATTCAGCTTTTGGTGCTGAAATGGAGCTTTTCTTTAACTACAAACAAAAAACGTTCAAAGGAAGCAGTGGTCGAGGAGATAAAGTGGAGAAATTCAATGAGTGGTTTTCTAAGCGAACCGAGTTGTTTAACCCTTCTGTATTTGTTGATTTTAATTTTGGAAAAGGAACCTACATTAAAGTTCGCTATTACCTGAACAACTTTCTTGTTCAATCGAAGCAAAACTATACGTTGAATAATGTTAAGTATGGCTTCTTTCCAGAATCTTCCCAATTATTTGCTTTGTCTTTCGGACGAGTAATTGGAGCAAAACGCAAGTAATAATTATAATTAAAAAACCCCGGAATGATAAGTCGTTCCGGGGTTTTTTAATGCTATTAAATCGGATTAATGATTCACGACCAATTTCTTTGTAATTAATCCTTTTTCGGTAAGTAGGTTAACTAAGTAAATGCCATTAGCCATTTCAGACGTATTTACAGTAACGCGTTGTTTTTCGGCTTGTTTGACTTGTTGTGTATAAACCAGTTGGCCTTGTGCATTCATGATACGAATTGAAGCATCGAGGGCTTTTGCCATGTTGAGGTCGATGTTTACTTCGTTTGATGTTGGATTCGGTGTTAATCGGAAGTAATTCGATTTATCGAAATTGATCATTCCTGTTGGATCGTATCTGAAACATTCACCACCAATAACGGTAGCTGTTTGCTCAAATGCACCACTCACTACATCTATAATTTTATCGATACAAATTACCGAATCAGTTAGTTCGTAATAGTGAATGCGGCACAATGGAGTTGGCTCGTAGTATTTCACAATAGCCGAATCTTGGTAGCTAATACTGATTACTTTTTGTCCACCAATTAAGAACTCAGGTTGAGCATTATATTCTCCAGTAGGAATCAAACTTTCTACATTCCAGATATTTAGTCCATGCATGTCAAATTCGTATGCATTTACTCGTGAATCAGGGTTTAAGATTCCAATGTCAACAAACTTTTCGGAGAAGTCAACATTCAAAATAGAAAGGGTAACCGTATCTCCCGGATTATATAATCCACCTGGGAAGTTACAATGGTTATGCGGTAAATTTCCCTCGTGTGGGTGATTAACACCGTAATTCACACAGCTTGAAATCAAAGATGCTTCAAACACGGTGATTTTACCATCTTGATTGATATCGTTACAGGCGTTTACAGGCATGTCGTAACCCAAAATGTCAGTTACATATTTATGAGCATCAGCCATTTCCTGTGAACCCGAAATATTCACATCTCCCATTTGGCGAATTCCACCACAGTTTCCTTCACAATCGAGTTTAGCGTTTCCATAAACTTCTCCATTACAATCGACAAATGGGTCACAATCATCGAGCAGAGTAATTGTACGAGCTCCGTTTTGATCTCTACCTAAACGAATACATACCTGCGCCCAGTTGTTCGTATGCGATAATTCAACACGACCCATTGCATCAGGAGAATTATCCCAATTAACACGAACAATCATGGTGTAACGACCGGTATCGATTTCAGTAATATCCATCCACTGACAGTCTAGACTTGCACCGTAGATATCTCCGCACTGACGAGAAATACCCATGTTAGAGCATCCAAACTGAGCAGTACCTCCATCGCCACATTCTAAGTCAAGAACGCAGAATCCGTTTTTAAAACCAACGGGAATAGCTGTACCGGCTTCATTATACATGATGTATTCGGCATAACCGTTATAGTGAGCGTGACCGTGACAGTTGCCAAATGAGAACTGAGTTGGTTGAGTTGTTGGGCTACCGATGTAATAATCGGACGTTCCGATATTTTTAATGTGAGTTGTAAAACGAATCAAATCGCGTGTTCCATAACCAGTTAAACACCCTTCTACCACAGAACAGGTAGCGGCTTCGATTGTAGATAGATAAATAGAAGTTCTAATCGTGTTTTCAAGAACAATTAAATCGGGGCGACCTTCTGGACAATTAGGATCTCCATCTAAATAGCAAACACCAGGAACAGAAGCTACCGGATTGAAATTACAAGCAGTTGGATCCATACATCCTACAACAGGACCGTTATAGTTCAAAGTCCAATTAATTTCACCGGCACAATCTTGCTGAGAATCTCCAATTCGAATGTAGTAGGTTTGCCCTGCTTCCATTAATGCATTAACGCGAGCCTGATCTCCACAACCACCAGCATTATCGTCGTAATAAATTGTTCCTTCATTTGTGTTCGTTACAAGCAAACCAGCGCAATGATCGTATACCCAAAGTTTGGTGTTACACGTATTGATAACGCAAGTGGAAATGAAATACATACCTGAAGAATCAGGTGTAAACGTATACCAAGTATTGCGTTGAGGTGCTGTGTGACTTCCCGTAGTTGTTGGGATAGCAGAAATACAATCGCCTCCTGGAGGGCAATTAAAAGCAACAGTTTGGCCGGAACCATAATTTCCTCCAGTTGCAACCGTATCGCCATCTAAAACGATGTAGTATGAGCCGTTACCATAACCACAGCAAATACCATCACCAGCACCATCGTTAATGGTAAATGAAACACAGGTTTCAGGATTTACGCAAACCGTTGTGCCTGTTGATGTTCCTGTTGCCAATGATGTTCCTCCACTACTAAGGCTCCAAGTGATTTCTTGAGGATAGTTGTCGGGATTGATGATGACAGTTACCGGAATTAGCGGACTGGTGCATTGTGCCTGAAGTATACTAGTAAAAAGTGAGCTCAATACAAGTAAACCAAACAGAAAAAGAGGGACGCGTAAAACGTGCTTCATTTAGAGACGATTTTGTGGATTTTAAACACGAAGGGCTTAAAATTAGTCAATTATAACTAATTCCAAGCCCTTGGTGTGATATTGGTTAAAAACCGGCAGGAACCGGTTTGTTTTTTACGGCATTTTCAATTTGCTGGATAAGCTCCTCGGTGAGTAAAGGAACAACCTCGAGTGCCTTAAAATTGTCAATCAAATGATCTTTTCGGGAAGCGCCTAAAATAACGGTACTCACGTTTTTGTTTTTCAAGCACCATGCGATAGCTAACTGTGGAAGTGTTGTGCCGAGATCTTGAGCCAATACATTCAGTTCACGAGCAATATGCAGGTTTTCGTCGGTGTGCATTTTATCTCGAAGCCATTCCAAACCTTGCATACCTAAGCGTGTTCCATCGGGGAAACCATCGTTGTATTTACCCGATAAAATCCCAGAAGCCAAAGGAGACCAAATTGTTGACCCATAGCCCATTTCGGAAAATATACGTTCGTATTCTACCTCGAATCGATCGCGGTGAAGCAAATTATATTGCGGTTGTTCCATGGTTGGAGGAATCAAATGCTCGCGACGGGCAATGTGAAATGCCTCCATGATTTGTTGAGAGCTCCATTCGGATGTTCCCCAATAGAGAATTTTTCCCTGTCGGATAAGGTCGTTCATCACCCAAACGGTTTCTTCCATGGGTGTGTTAGGGTCGGGACGATGACAGAAATACAAATCAAGGTAATCGAGTTGGAAGCGTTTTAATGCCGCGTGACAAGCCTCGAACACATGTTTGCGAGACAATCCAGTTTGGTTGGGTTTGTCGCCGCCCCAAAACACCTTACTCGAAACCACATAGGAATCACGACGCCAATCCTGTTTTTTGAGGATGTTTCCCATTACGATTTCGCTTTGTCCACGTGCGTAGATTTCGGCATTGTCGAAAAAGTTAACACCATGTTCGTATGCGGTGACCATGAGTTCTTCGGCTACATCATCGCTGATTTGTTTGCCGAAAGTGAGCCAAGAACCTAATGATAATGCGGATAGTTGCAGGCCAGAACGGCCTAAACGACGGTATTCCATGAATTTAATTTTTCCACAGCCAAATGCTGTGTCTAATGAATGCTTGACGGGTGAAAATGTTTGGAAAATTAACAAAATAAGCCCGGATTGAATCCCGGGAACACGCTTATAATTTTGATTTAATCCCGTAAATTTTAAAATTGAAAAATAGCCGATTACATTTACTGACTTCCAATTTTATTTTCAAAATTTATCTATGCGTAATCATCTCCTGATTTGTCTTTCTTTTACAGCCTTAATTGCCTGTAATTCATCTACCGAAATGACACGTAAACCATATGAATGGCCTGATGCGAAAGCTCCAATAGCCGAGAAAAAAGAACATCTCCGAATTATTCATGGTGATACTGTTCGGGATGATTATTATTGGATGATTGATTATTTCAAAAAAGGGCCAGATAGTACAAAAGTGGTAGATTATTTAAAGGCAGAGAATGCCTACTTAGAAACCATGATGGCAGGAACGAAAAAATTTCAGGAGAATTTGTTTACTGAAATGAAGTCCCGAATCAAGGAAAAAGACGAATCGGTTCCGTATTTCAACAAGGGCTATTTTTATTACTACAAAACAGAAGAGGGAAAGGAGTATTTCAAGTTTTGCCGCAGAAAAGGCAGCATGGAAAGTCCAGAAGAAGTTCTTTTAGATGCTGATAAAATGGGTGAAGGCAAATCGTATTTTGCGTTGGACGACATGGAAATTAGTCCAGATAATTCGATGATTGCCTATGCTGTTGATGAGGTTTCGCGAAGACAGTATACGATTTACGTGAAGAACTTAACTACAGGAGAAACCTTTAAAGATCAAATTGCTGGCACTTCGGGGAATTTATGTTGGGCGAATGACAACAAAACGATTTTCTATACTTCGAACAATCCATTTACACTGCTATCGGAAAAGATAAAACGCCACACACTTGGCAGCGATGCTAAAACGGATGTGGTTGTTTATGATGAAAAAGACAAATCGAATTATATAGGAGTGGGTAAGTCGAAGGATGACCAACACATTATGATTTATTCGAGTGCTACGATGTCGTCGGAGATATATTTGTTGGATGCGAATAAGCCAGAAGGAGCATTTCGTTCGTTTCAACCGCGCATGAAAGATGTGTTGTACAACGTTACACCACTCGCAGATCGATTCTTAATTACTACAAACTGGAATGCAAAGAACTTCCGCTTGATGGAATGTCCGCTGGATAAAACGAGTTCGGATAATTGGAAAGAAGTTATTGGGAACCGGAGCGATGTGTTGCTTCAAGGAGTGGAAGAGTTCAATGATTTTATAGTAATTAACGAACGGAAAGATGGATTGGTAAAACTGCGCGTACGAAGTTTGAAAGATGGGAAAGAGCATTATGTCGATTTTGGTGAAGCGGCTTACATGGCTAATTTCTCTACCAATGTGGATTACTCGAGCTCAGTGCTTAGGTATTCTTATACGTCGATGACGACTCCTAATTCGACCTTCGATTATGATATGAAAACGCAAGAACGCAAGCTTTTGAAGCAGCAAGAAGTAGTGGGAGGATTTGATCCGAAAAACTATGTGACCGAGCGAATTTATGCCAAAGCGAAAGATGGAACTCGCGTACCCATTTCCTTGGTTTACAAACAAGGCTATAAAAAAGATGGAACAGCGCCATTGTTGCTTTATGCTTATGGTTCTTACGGAAATAGCACCGATGCTGGATTTAACTCGAATCGTTTGAGTTTATTGAACCGTGGTTTTGTATTCGCTATTGCCCACATTCGTGGCGGACAAGAAATGGGGCGCCAATGGTACGAAGATGGAAAATTGATGAAGAAGAAAAACACCTTTACCGATTTTATTGATTGTGGTGAATTTTTGATTCAAGAGAAATACACATCCAAAGGGCATTTATACGCTCAAGGCGGGAGTGCTGGCGGTTTGTTGATGGGCGCTATTGCTAACATGGCTCCTGATTTATGGAATGGTGTTATTGCTCAGGTTCCTTTTGTGGATGTGGTGAATACGATGTTGGATGAAAGCATTCCGCTTACTACGAATGAGTTTGACGAATGGGGAAATCCGAAAAACAAGGATGCTTACGAGTATATGAAAAGTTATTCTCCGTATGAAAATGTAGAGAAGAAGAATTACCCGAATATGTTAGTTGCGACAGGCTTGCATGATAGTCAGGTGCAGTATTTTGAACCCGCAAAATGGGTGGCGAAACTTCGTACCATGAAGACTGATAAGAACGTGTTGTTTTTGCATACCAATATGGAATTTGGTCATGGTGGCGCTTCGGGACGATTTGATTACCTGAAAGATGTTGCGATGAATTATGCCTTTTTGTTTTCGTTAGAAGGGATTGTAGAATAATCCCGTCGTTCGCATCCCATAGCACAGGATTTAAATCCTGTGCTATGGGATGCATTTTGTCTACCTTTGCCCAACATTTTACAGCTCT
>JBIKOC010000040.1:0-8269 GCA_044358335.1 Flavobacteriales bacterium
GTTTCCTTGATGAGCTTATTGGTGAGATCAATCTCTTTTTGAAGGCTCTTTTTTTTCCGTTCCAAATCGGAGCGACTGGTTTGACCTTGAACTTGGGATCCAAGAACCAACAGAAGGATTATACAGAAGAATCTAGCGACTAGGTTCATAGTTTTCAGGAATGTTGAAGGGTAAGTTCAACTCCTTGTTAACGGTAATTCGGGAATATTCCAGCTCAATCTTCACTTGTTTATCGGCCTGAGCATGTACCGATAAAGCATTGGGCACGCGAAATCCTTCCAGATCTTCAAAGCCTTTGTAGGAAACTGTAAACTTCCGAATCGGGCGGTAGTCCTGCATTTCCATCTGTACGATTTTGTTTTTCAACGCCGAAAACCAAATCTCTTGCGTTAAAATCTGAGGGATATCGAGCTCGCTCTCGCGACGTATCCTACGCTTCTTCAAGGTGCTGAGAACAAGCAGATCATTTTCTCGGTCGCTGATATAATTTTCAACACCATAATGTAGATAGGCGTTCCCCAACAAAATTGCCTGTACCATTTTGAAGTTTACTTCTATCTGTAGCAGACTGTTGAGGTATTGATAATCCCCTTTGAAATAGGTGCCGTTGATGCGATTGATGAATTTTAACGAATCGGGAGTGATTAAAGCTCGTGCTACTTCAATTCCTAAAGCTGGAGAAATAGACATCCAAATGGCGCTGTCTTTATTCATGCGCAAATTGGCTGAGAAGGAATTCGTTTGTTTGTCGATATCGGTATTGGCCGAAACTTTAGCACTAAACCATTTTAGTGGAACGTCGGCTGCATATAATGCTCGAGAAAGACTGTCAGGATTGGAGCTAAAAGTTCCGGTCGGCTTGGGTGTTGTTTGCTCCGGTTGAGGTGAAACTTGAGCAAGCTTTTTTGATTTACAAGCAACGCTGTTAATCGTGAATACACATACCAAAAGCCAGATAGCCGGCAGAATTGTTTTCTTCACTTACTCCGTATATTTTTTCTGACTTATTTTCTGTTCCAATTTATCGCTTGTTCCACCTAATTCTTTTGCACGATTCCAAAAATCTAATGCATCCGTAGTTTTTCCTTGTTTGATTAGAATATCTCCTTTGTGCTCCATAATGGTGCCGCTTCGAATTCCACCATTTTCGATGGCTTTGTCAATCCAAATAGAAGCATTCTCTAAATCATTCATTTGAAACAATATCCAAGCGTAAGTGTCTTGAAAAGATGCGTTTCCCGGTTGAAGTTCATTGCATTTCTCCGACAACTCTTTTGCACGACTAAGGTTTTCTTTGCGCAGTGACAAGTAATAAGCGTAATTGTTTAATACGTAAGTATTTGCCGCGTCATATTTCAATGCTTTCTCATACGCATCGTTGCTTTCGTGGAATTTAGTCATGGAATTATAACTATCTCCCATCGAAGCATAAAACTGTGAAGAAAGTGCCGAATTACCTATCGTTACATCGGCTCCGCCCTTAAGTGATTCAATCGCTTTGTCGTAATGTTTCAACTGCATCGCGGCAATTCCATTGTAAAGAAATAGTGAAGGCTGATAAGGAAACAACTCAATCGCTTCTTTACTCAAATCGAACATGCTTTGATAATTCTTCAATTCTGAATCAATCAGCAAAATTTGATTCCACACGTTATACCGACTTTTATCTGCCGCTAAAACCAACACGTATTGTTCGCGTGCTTCGTTTAGCTTGTCTTCGCGAAGTAGAAAATCGCCATAAACTGCATGTCCTTGTGGGTCCTCGGGATGAGCTGCAACTAATTCGCGACATAATTCCATAGCCTGATATTTCAACTCAGGATATTGTGCCGTGATTTCGAAATAGGAGGAAAGCACTTGCATTTTCAACTCCAAAGAACTCTCTGGGTTGGCAAATGCTTTCTTTAATTCTTGGTACGATTTCTCTTTATCGCCCTGTGAACGGTAATATTCAGCTAATGAAAAACGAACGTTGGGATTATCCGGATCGCGACGTAAAATTTCGTTGTATTCGGCAAGTGCTTTTTCGGGCTGATTGATTGCCTCATATATTTCTGCCAAAAATCCACGATACCCAACTTCTTCGGGGAAAGCAGCCATCAACCGGTTAATTTCAGCAATGGCTTTATCGGTTTTGCCCAAACGCATGTAGAGGTTTTTCTTTTGAAGGATCAACTCTTCGTTAATTCCTTCCAATGCCTCTAATTTGTTGTAGACTTTTGCTGCCTCATCGAATTTACCAGTTTGGACGAGCGCTGCGCCTAATCCGTATAAATAGTCTTCGTTGTTAGGCTCTTTTTTATGGAGGCTTTCCATAAGCGGAACAACTTCAGCGTATTTGTCATTTCGGGCATAGATATCCGCTAGGGCAAGCTTGTACCATTTGTTTTTCTCATCAAATCGAACAGCGTTTTTTCCGCTAATTTCCGCTAAGTCTTTATTACCGGTTTGCAAATAAACCTGACTCAATTCAAAATGAGCTGCTGCAGCACGAGGATCAATCCGAATGGCTTGTTGGAACTTGGTTTGTGCCTGACTGAAGTTTCCGAGCAGCTTCTCTTTTTCGGCATCAAAAAACAACACTTCAAAATCGAGGCGTTCCTTTTCGGTTAATGCCGAAGCGGTACTTGGATTCTTATCGGCCGAAGCAACCTGTTTGTTTTTACAGGAAGATAAGGATCCAATTAGGATGCAGGAAAAAAGTATCAGGTTAATCGGGCGCATGCTTCAGTTTTAGTTCCCGGTTGAGAAAACGGTATAATCGCCAACACTCAAATCGAGTTTTTGGTTCATGATTTCAACCGAATTTCCAATCATCGAGTTAGCTATAACGCTGTTTTGGATACGTGTATTTTTCTGGATGATCGAATTCTGAATCACAGAATTTTCAATTAGGCTTCCATCGGCAATCGAAACATGCGGTCCAACCACCGATCCGATAATCTTTACGCCCTTTCCAATGTAGCAAGGCTCAATGACTAATGCATTTTCTTTTACCAAAGATGCATCAATCAATTGTTCACCTTTTTTCAATTCCAACCAGCGGGAATGTGTGTAAACAGTAGCGTTTTTATTACCACAGTCGAGCCATTCGATCACTTTGCCGGGAGCGAATTTCAGCCCTTTTTGCTTCATGTTTTCGAGGGCGTTAGTGATTTGATACTCACCTTTTTCCTTCAGGTCGTTATCAATCAAATACTGCAATTCGGCACGTAAATTCTCGCCATCGCGGAAGTAGTAAATACCGATAATAGCTAAGTCGGAAACGTATTCAGCGGGCTTTTCTACGAAATCGGTGATGTTACCATCTTCGTTCACTTTCACCACACCAAAAGGGCGAGGGTCTTCCACTTGTTGCACCCAAATCACGGCATCTTTTGATTCGTCGAGAACGAAATTCGCTTTAAAGAGCGTATCGGCAAAGGCGATGATGAGTTTTCCTTGCATCGATTCGGCTGCACATAAAACGGCATGAGCAGTTCCTAACGCTTCTTCTTGATAATAAATGCTGCCTTTTGCGCCTACTTTTTCGGCAACTGCAATCAGGCTTTTTTCAGCTTCTTTACCAAAGTTTCCAATCACAAACGCAATTTCTTCGATGGGTTCGTGACAGGTTTTGGCGAGTTCTTCCACAATGTGGTGAACCATTGGTTTGCCAGCAAATTCGATTAAAGGTTTTGGGGTGACAAGTGTGTGAGGGCGCATGCGTTTGCCCATGCCTGCCATTGGTATAATGATTCTCATTCCTGAAAATTAGGGTAGATATTTTTAATGAACTCCAGTGTGACCAAATCCTCCAGCTCCGCGCTCTGAATCGGCTAGGCTAGAACTTTCTTCCCATTCGGCACGTTCGTGTTTGGCAACTACCAACTGGGCGATTCGCTCACCATTATTGATTGTAAAAGCGGTATCCGATAAGTTTACTAGGATTACTTTTACTTCTCCGCGGTAATCTGCATCAATGGTTCCGGGTGAATTGAGCACCGTTACTCCATGCTTAGCAGCTAATCCGCTACGTGGGCGCACTTGTCCTTCCATTCCGACAGGGATTTCAAAAAACAATCCGGTAGGAATTAATGCGCGTCCAAGTGGTGCAAGAACAACAGGTTCGGTTAAGTTGGCTCGTAAATCACATCCGGCGGCATGTTCAGTTCCATATTCCGGCAGCGCATGTGCCGACTGGTTGATGATTCTGATTTTCATACGAGGATGTTTTTTAGGTTGAAGGGGACGAAATTACGGTTTTTTTCCTTACTTCAAGAAGCCACACAGCACCAACGAATGCTAACAAAATCAGGCTTTTGAGCACCCAAGACAGTGCACCTTCCATGGGAAGATAGTTCGTGTAAAGCCATACAATTCCTGCAGCCGCCACTGGATAGCCAATTACCCGACGTAAATCGTATTCAATCGGATAATATTTCTGTCCCAGCAGATAGGAGACAATTAACATCATCAAATACACGACAAACGTAGCCCAAGAAGCGCCGACGTATCCAAATTCTGGCACCCAGAGATAATTCAGAAGCAAGGTAAGTACAGAACCGAAAATTGCTAGCCAAGCACCAATGTAGGTGCGGTCGTTTAGTTTGAACCAAATACTCAAGTTGAAAAAGACACCTAAAAACAGCTGAGCCATGAGTAAAATGGGAACAACCACCAATCCTTCGTGATAGGCTTCACCGATGAATTCTTTGACAATATTCATGAAGATGAGCACGCCCAAATAAATCAAACTGCAAGCAATTACAAACCAGTGCATCACTTCGGCGTAAAGCTTTTTGGCATTTTTCTCTCGTGCTTGGGTGAAGAAAAATGGTTCAGCAGCAAATCGAAAAGTTTGAATGAAAATGGTCATCAGAATAGCCACTTTGTAGCAGGCACCAAAAACACCTAAATCGTGCATAGCAATTGACTTAGGAAGCTGATATTTCATACTCATCCGACTAAACATTTCGTTGGTAATGCCCGCCAATCCACCAATCAACAAGGGAAAACTATAGCGCATCATGCGTCGCCAAAGTTCGTTGTCGAATTTCCAGCTCATTTTCCACATATCGGGAATGAGCAGGATAAACGTAACCAAACTCGCTACCAGATTGGCAATGAACACATATCCAATACCCATATTTGGATCGTAGATATCGCGCACCGCTTCCTGAATCGATGGGCTGCCATTTTCGAGCAACCACGGACAAAGCATCAAGAAAAACACGTTAATAAGCACATTCACTCCAATGTTTACCAATTTGAGAATGGCAAATTTTAGCGGACGATTTTCGAGTCGTAGCTTGGCGAATGGGATGCTGGTTGCGGCGTCGGTGGCTAAGATGAGAGCAAACCAAACGATGTATTCGGGATATTCGGGATATTGGATGTACTCAGCTATTGGTCCGGCGAATACCCAACAGAGAATGAAAAATCCGATTGAACTAACTAAAAGCGAAATGAGTGATGTCGCATAAATACGCGGACGATCTTCTTGGTTGCTGGCGAATCGAAAGAAGGACGTTTCGAAACCATAAGTAAGCACAATCATTAGGAAAGCAACGTAGGAATACATCTCTGTAACTACGCCATATGCTTCGGGAAGGAAAACGCGCGTGTGGAGCGGAACCAGCAGGTAATTCAGCAGTCGACCAACAATGGAACTAAGTCCATAAATGGCCGTTTGACCAGCAAGTTTACGCAGTGGATTCACGCTTTATCAATCATTTGCTTCAGCAACAAAGGACGTTTTTTTCCATTCAATCTCCATCACATTTCGTACATCCGAACATTTCGGATTTAAGATTGAGTTATTTTCCTTTGAATTCAGCTTTACGCTTTCCTAAAAAGGCTTCGGTTCCTTCTTTAAAATCTTCGGTTCCAAAACATCCTGCAAATTCTCGAATTTCGGTGTCGAAACCGTTTTCATCGTATTGATAATGAGCATTCACGCAACGAATTACCGCTGCAATAGCTAAAGGTGCTTTGGTGCCAATCTTTTTTAAGATTTCGTTGGCTTTATTAATCAATTCGGCTTGAGGAACTACATGGTTGACTAGACCTAAACGATGTGCTTCTTCGGCTCCAAGCATATCTGCAGTCATCAATAATTCGAGTGCTTTTCCTTTTCCAATAAGCTGCACCAAACGTTGCGTTCCGGCATATCCGGGAATCAAACCTAGATTCACCTCAGGTTGTCCAAAGCGAGCATTTTCCGATGCAACACGAATTTGACACGACATCGCTAATTCGCAACCGCCCCCTAAAGCAAATCCGTTTACCGCAGCAATGACAGGCTTCGCCGATCGTTCGATGCTGGTAAAAACATCACCGCCGTCGCGACTTAGCTTCTCTGCTTCGATGAGTGAATAAGAGGCAAACTCACTGATATCGGCACCTGCCACAAAGGCTTTTTCACCCGAACCGGTAAGTATCATTCCGAAAACATCCGGGTTTTTATTTCCCTGTGCTACTGCTTTACCAATCTCCTGAATGGTTAGATAATTAAGTGCATTGAGTTTATCGGGGCGATTAACGGTGATGGTTTGAATGCCTTCGTTTACAGAAATGAGAATATTTTGGAAGCTCATGATTTGGATTTAAGCGTGTATTGTTGAAGTTGAGGACTACCCGGGCGAAGTCGGCCTTTGCGGTACAACATATTGCTGTATTGGTAATTCTTGTTTTTGCGGAGTTCTTTCTGGGCGTCTTCGGGCAGGGCAATAATTTCCATGCACTCGGCACTGCAGCAACCATTGAATTCCTTTTGGCAATTCTCACATTGGATGAAAAGCAGGTTGCAGTCAACGTTCGCACAATTGGTGTGCGTGTCGCAAGGTTCGCCACATTGGTGACAATTGCTGAGTATATCATCGGTAATGCGTTCGCCGAGGCGTTCGTCGAAGACAAAGTTTTTTCCCTTGAATTTCGACTCAATGCCTTTTTGCTTGATTTCTTGTGCGTAGGAAATGATGCCGCCATGCAATTGGTTTACATCTTCAAATCCATGATGGCGCAAGTAAGCAGACGCTTTTTCACAGCGAATTCCTCCCGTGCAATACATGAGCACTTTGTGATCTTTTTTGTCTTTTAGGTTTTCTACCACCCAAGGCAATTCTTCGCGAAAAGTGTCAACATCGGGCGTTATAGCTCCTTCGAAACGTCCCACTTCGGCTTCGTAATGATTGCGCATATCCACCACAACAACTCCAGGTGTGTTCATCGCTTCGTTGAATTCCTCGGCGCTCAGATGATTGCCCACATTCGTAACGTCGTAGGCATTGTCGTCAAGTCCGTCAGCGACAATTTTCTTGCGCACTTTAATGACCAGTTTGATAAACGATTTACCATCGTCTTCGACAGCAATTTTGAAGGGTACATCCTTGAATTGAGTATGCGAATCGATTTGTTTTCGGAAGGCTTCGAAGTTGGATGTTGGAACGCTTAATTGAGCATTCACACCTTCGTAAGCCAAATAGATGCGACCTAAAACACCTAGTTCGTGCCACTCTTTGTAAAGCTGATCGCGGAAAGCAGGGGCGTCTTCCAAAATGACGTATCGGTAAAAAGAGAGCGTGGTGCGTGGCGTATTATCGCCCTGAATGCGAGCTCGCAGCTCGTCTTTATTGACACGGTTGTGTAAAAACATGCGTGATTTTATAGAAATGCAAAGGTAGCGAAATAGGGGAATTTTGAAGTGGGAATTTGTTAACCCCGGACCCCGCAGCCCCGGACAATGTATCCCCGAACGATGCAGCCCCGAACGATGCAGCCCCGGACTTAAGTCCGGGGATACAGGGAGTTAAAATGATTGTTATGGATCCCAAACGCCGCGATAGCCTGACGCAGCTTTATTGCCGTAGCATTTTGCGTAGGAAATAAAGCTGGGGCTCGCCCAAAAAAAAGAATGTTGAATGCGTATGCAGGTTTTCTTGCTATGAACACTCTTTTTCTACCTTTATCGCCCCAAAACCATCCAAACTATGCCATCTTCTGCGGATTACATCCTGGTAATCGGTTCTTCCGGACAAATCGGAACTGAACTCGTAGCCCGACTTCGTGAAATCCACGGTTCGTCTCAAGTTATAGCTGCCGACTTGAATATTCCCGCCGAATCGGACGGTCCATTTGAGCAACTCAATGTTTTAGATACACAGCGCTTGTCGGAGATATTTGCCAAGTATCGCATTTCGGAAGTTTATCTGCTTGCTGCGATGTTATCGGCAACTGGTGAGAAATTCCCGATGAAAGCTTGGGATCTCAACATGAACGGACTGTTTCA
>JBIKOC010000041.1:0-8264 GCA_044358335.1 Flavobacteriales bacterium
CGGGTAAATCAGGAATTATCTACTGCCTTAGCCGGAAAAAAGTGGAAGAAATTGCCGAAACACTTAATGTTAACGGCATCAAAGCTCTTCCATATCATGCTGGATTAGATGCCACCACTCGTGCTTCTCATCAGGATAAATTCCTTATGGAAGAAGCTGATGTGATTGTAGCTACCATCGCTTTCGGTATGGGAATCGACAAACCCGATGTGCGTTTTGTGATTCACCACGAAATGCCGAAAAGCCTCGAAGGGTATTACCAAGAAACTGGTCGATCTGGTCGTGATGGTGGTGAAGGTATTTGCCTTTCGTTCTACAGCTTCGACGACATTCAAAAACTAGAGAAATTCCTTAAAAACAAACACGTTGCCGAGCAGGAAATCGGTCAGCAATTATTAGCCGAAACAGTTGGTTATGCCGAAACTTCCATGTGCCGTCGTAAATACTTACTCCATTATTTTGGAGAAGAATACGATGAAAGTGGATGCAACAACATGTGCGATAACTGTCGCCATCCGAAGAAAAAATTCGACGCGATGGAAGACGTTTGCCTCGTGCTGGATACGGTAGCTTCGCTCAAAGGAAAATTCAAAGACAAACACATCAACCACATCCTTACCGGAACAATCGACTCGGTAATTACCTCATACAAGCACGATCAACTTGAACTGTTTGGAAAAGGCTCTGAACATTCAACGCTTTACTGGAGTGGTGTTATCCGCCAGGCTGTTGTAATGGATCTTCTTGAGAAGGAAATCGAAAACTACGGAACACTTCATCTCACTTCTGTTGGAACTGAATTCTTAGAGAATCCTCAGCCAGTAATGATCACCGAAGATCATGATTATAGCGATACTGACGATGAAGATGAATTAGCGGCAGCCGGACAAGGTGCCGCGGCAGCTGATGAGGTTCTTTTCTCGATGCTGAAAGATTTGACAAGAAAGATTGCTAAGCGCATGAACATGCCGCCGTACGTAATCTTCCAAGAACAATCGTTGGTTGATATGACCATTCAATACCCAATTACGCTGGATGAATTAAAACAGATTGCGGGTGTTGGCGCTGGAAAAGCCGAGAAATACGGTAAAGAATTTGTCGAAACCATCGCTCAATACGTTCAAGAAAACGAAGTTGATCGTCCACTTAACATGGTGGTGAAAAGTGTGGTCAACAAATCCACTCAAAAGGTTTTCATCATCCAAAGTGTTGATCGTAAAATTTCACTCGAAGACATTGCTTCTTCTAAAGGATTGACGCTCGTTTCGTTAATCGAAGAAATGGAAGCGATTGTCTATTCTGGAACACGTCTCGACATCAGCTACTACATCGACGATGTAATTGATGAAGACATACAAGACGAAATCATGGATTATTTCCGAAAAGCAGAAACCGATTCAATGGCAATTGCGATTCAGGAAATGGGAGATGACGAAATTGGAGAAACGGAGCTTCGATTAATGAGACTCAAGTTTATATCTCAATTCGGAAATTAAGAAAAACGGGGGCTTCGGTCCTCGTTTTTGCTTTTCAACAAATAGAAGCGCCATTCGTTTGAATACGTATCTTTCGCTTCGGTGCAGAACCTCTGCTACCAATCCTGATTTACATGCGTACCGGTCGGCTCCTACTTCTGCTTTTCGGACTACTTTTAAGTAGTGTGCTTCGGGCTACTCATAACAGAGCGGGCGAGATTACCTATCGCCATTTGGGTGGTTTTCAGTACGAAGCAACCATCATTACCTACACCAAATCCGACAGCCCAGCCGATCGTCCTGATTTAGGAATTAGCTGGGGCGATGGTTTGGTTGACACAATTCCTCGCATTAATGGCTCGGGAATGGGCGAACTTGTTGCTCCTTCAATCAAGAAAAACATATACGTAGGTGTGCACACATATCCGGGACCATCAATTTACACGCTCAGCTTCGAAGATCCCAACCGTAATGGTGGTTTAGTGAATATTCCAAACTCGGTCAATATTCCATTTTACGTTTCTACCCAATTGGTTATCAACCCTTTCTTGGGTGTGAATAATTCTGTGCAATTGCTCAATTCACCTATTGATGAAGCATGTGCAGGACAAATTTTTACTCATAATCCCGGAGCTTTCGATCCCGATGGCGATAGCATTTCTTATCGCATGGTTGATTGTCGTGGTGAAGATGGTTTAGTCATTCCAGGCTTTTCTCAGCCTCAAGCGAGTTCGAGTTTTACATTGAATGCCATTACAGGTGATTTGATTTGGGATGCTCCTCTGCCCAATGGCGTAGGCGAATACAATGTAGCTTTTGTCATTGAAGAATGGCGTCAAGGTATCCTGATTGGATCGGTAACGCGCGATATGCAAATCAGCGTGGTTCCTTGCTCTAATATTCCTCCTCAAATTGAAGCTTTACCCGATTTATGTGTGGATGCAGGTACGATTCTGAATTTCGCAGTAAACGCAAGCGATTCCGATAGTCCTGTTCAATCGATAACATTAAGCGCAACGGGTGGTCCATTCCAGTTTGCACCTCCAGGAAATGCTGTTTTTGCTCCCATTACTCAATTAGGATTTGTTAGCCAGCAGTTCATTTGGGAAACCTCTTGCACACACGTTCGGAAACAGCCGTATTCATTCAGCTTTAAGGTGATTGATAATGGAAACCCTAACCTGTCGGATTTCGAAACTATGCAAATTCGTGTGGTAGCCCAAGAACCCGAAAACCTTCAAGCTTTAGCTATTGGCAATACCATTCAACTGAGTTGGGAAGAAAGTCCGTGTAACCAAGCAATTGGATATGCTATTTACCGTAAAGCTGGTTTTTATGGATATCTCCATGGACCTTGCGAAACCGGTGTTCCAGCTTATACAGGCTATACATTTTTAACTCAAGTTCAAGGTGTAACGTCTCTTACATATACAGACCCAGGCCCTTTGCTTCCGGGCTCTTCCTATTGTTATATGGTGATAGCCTTGTTTGCCGATGGTGCCGAAAGTTATGCCTCGAATGAAGCATGCGTGCAGCTCGACAAAATATTACCGGTCATTACCAATGTAAGTGTGAACACGACCTCAAGTAGTTCGGGAGAATTGTTTATTGCCTGGTCAAAGCCTACTGCAATTGATACAGTTCAGTTTCCTGGACCGTTTCAATACATTATTGAACGTGCAGAAGGTTTGAATGGAACGAGTTTCACATCAGTTGACTCCGTGCAATCGCTAAATGACACAACTTACGTGGATAACAATGTGTTAATCAATACAGTTGGTTCAGCTTGGAGATATCGTATTTCATTAAAAAATATGAGTCCGGATAATGAGGTGGAAGTGGGAAAAAGTGAAGCGGCTGCATCGGTTTTCTTATCCGCCAACGGGATAGATAACCAAGTAAATCTTTCTTGGCAGACGAATGTCCCATGGCAAAACGATACTTTCATTGTATTTAGAAAACTACCAGCCGCCCTGCAATTCGATTCATTGGGTTACAGTATAACTAAACAATACAGTGATTTAGGTTTAGCCAATGGCGTTACGTATTGTTACTTGGTGAAATCGAAAGGGAATTACAGTGGAGCAGGATTCATTGACCCGATTCTAAATTGGTCACAGGAATTATGTGCTGAAGCAAAAGATACACAAGCTCCATGTGCACCTCTAGCTTTCATCAGCCCGAATTGTGATTCGTTAAAAAACAGTATTACTTGGGAATTCCCAAGCGATATTTCATGCTTTTCAGATGTGGTTAGTATTCGAGTTTATTTCTCAACCACAAGTACTGGAACCTGGCAACTTATCTCTGAATTTCCTTTTGGGACGAATCAGCCATTTATTCATTCGCCCGGAAATTTTGTTGCCGGTTGTTATGCTGTTACAGCCGTTGATTCATTCATGAACGAAAGTGTGTTGATTCGAAATTGTGTAGATAATTGTCCGGTTTACGAATTACCAAACACCTTTTCTCCGAATAACGACGGACTAAACGATGCATTCAGGCCATTCCCTTGGGCTTTTATTGCTCAAATTAAAATGAGTATTTTTAATCGTTGGGGGCAATTGGTTTTTGAAACTGAAAATCCAGATATCCTTTGGAATGGATTAAATCAAACCAGCAATCAGAAGGTTCCTGATGGAGTTTACTTTTATGTTTGCGAAGTGTATGAAGATCGCTTGGATGGTTTAGTTCAACGAAATTTGAAAGGAACCATTCAGGTTTTCGGGAATTCATCAAAAAATGGAAATTAGGATGTTTACAGGAATAGTTGAAGCATTAGGAACAGTAGTCAAACGAAAAGATGAAGGGAATAACACTACATTCAGCCTGCATTGCGATTTTACTTCGGAGCTTCAGGTTGATCAAAGTGTTGCTCATAATGGCGTGTGTTTAACAGTTACTCATATAAATAGTGATGAATATGATGTAACTGCCGTTCATGAAACTTTAATCAAAACCAATCTATCTCATTTAAAAGAAGGTGATCTAGTCAATTTAGAACGCTGTTTGAAATGGAATGGACGAATTGATGGTCATCTCGTACAGGGACATGTAGATACAACAGCAATTTTGGTTTCAATCACGGATGAAAAAGGCAGTTGGCGGCTGAAGTTCAGCTATGAATCAAATTCCAATTTTGTTACTGTAGAAAAAGGTTCAGTATGCGTAAATGGCGTAAGTTTAACAGTTATAAATAGTGGACATGATTCCTTCGAAGTGGCAATTATTCCTTTTACTTGGGAACACACGCAATTTCACACTATTAAAACAGGTGATTTAGTGAATTTGGAGTTTGATATATTGGGAAAATATATTGCTCGATTATATGCTCAAAGTCAAACAGATAAAGCATGAGCATTATCATTTTTCGAGCGAATCTAAAAAATTAAGTTTGCCCAATTATGGGTTTAATGAACAATTTTGTTAAGCCGGTGTTTCCTACAAAAGTTTAACATAATAAAATAGCTGTCAGGTATTCTTGACAGCAAAACACAGAGTTCGTTTTTCCATGACTTCCAAGTATACCATTAAAGATCTAGAACGACTTTCGGGCATCAAAGCGCACACTATACGTATTTGGGAGCAGCGCTATCAGCTACTTAATCCCGACAGAACCGATTCGAATATCCGATTCTATAATGATCAGGAGTTAAAAATATTGCTCAATATTTCTTTGCTCATTCGTCATGGTGGCAAGATTTCTCATTTGGTAAAACTTAACCAAGATGAGATCCACAAGCGTATTCAGAACATGGTTCAACAACCAACATCTGTGAATGAGTTTTTTGAAGCACAAACAGACAGTTTGGTGATTGCCATGCTCGAGTTGGATGATGCACGATTTGAAAAAGTAATAAGCACAAGTTCGATTAAATATGGTTTTGAGCAAACCATGCTGAATATCTTGATTCCATTTTTACAGAAAGTTGGGATCATGTGGCGTACTGGTGAATCAAATATTTTTCAGGAGCACTTTATAACCAATTTAATTCGCAAGAAAATTTTGGTGGCAGTAGATGGCTATTCTGGATTCGCGAAACCAGATGCAGAAGAATGGCTGTTGTTTCTTCCAGATGGCGAATTGCACGAAATCGGATTATTGTTTTCCAAATTCTTATTAAAGGTTAGAGGTAAACGAGTTATTTATTTAGGACAAACAGTTCCACTCGATGAGGTGGTTGCATATTGCAAAAAGTACAATCCGTCTCACATTCTCACATTCTTTACAGCCGCATACACAACCGAATCGATTATTCATTATCTCGATAAAATATCAGTCTTAGCGCCCAATACCAAGATTCTTGTTGCTGGGGCACAAATATGTTCCATCGAATCGCATTGGTCGAATGTGGAATTAATCTTTTCTGTACACGACCTTATTCGAATAGCTGATTCTTCCAATACGCAGAAGGTCGTTTAACAATTTCGGAAGTTTATTACACAGATGTTTGAGGCTATTTCATAATAGCTTGAATTTTCATGTTAACTTTTTTGAAGTAATTCAAACGTTAACACTTTTTCTGATTTCCATATTTCAATGAATTTCAATTACTTAAAGAACAGCCTTCGTTATTAAAGTATGTTGTGACATTAATTTTTTGTTTAATGTTAGGTAGGCGCTTGTTAAACAAATTTTGTTTAATATATTTGCTCCCAGATTAAACAAAACTCTCATGTCAGCGATCGAATTCAATTCAGAAGTTCTTAGTTTAAGTAAGCCTTTAAAATATTTTGCACTCAATCTCACATCAAATGATGAGGAAGCAAAAGATTTGCTTCAGGAGACTTTACTGAAAGCCATCAGTAATCGCCACCGCTTTGTCGAGAAGACAAACTTGAAAGCATGGTTGTATACCATCATGAAGAACATCTTCATTAACAACTACCGTCGTTCGGTAAAAACCAACACTTTAGTTGATACAACCAAAGACTTATATTTTCTAAACATTCCTCAGCAAACTCAAAGCTTTGCACCAGAATCGAAATATTCTGAACGCGAAATCTTAAAAAAGATTGAAATGCTTCAGGATGAATATCGAATTCCGTTTACTATGTATTTTGATGGATACAAGTACAAAGAGATTGCTGATTACCTAGATCTTCCAATTGGAACTGTTAAGAGTAGAATTTTTCTAGCTCGTCGTCAACTAATGACCATGCTTAAAGGTTATAATTTCTAACTTTAGGGTTTAGAAATACAGATCTATGGAAGAATACAATGCTGTAAGCATAAGTTGTAGTCGAATCACCACTTATCGCTACAGCACATCCTTTACTTTGGGAATTCGCTCTTTAGCAACCCGATTTCAGGATCCTGTTTATGCTTTGTATGCCTTTGTCCGATTTGCAGATGAAATTGTAGATACGTTCAATCGAGAAGATGCAGAACTATTACTAGCTGAATTTCGACGTGATACCTATCTAGCAATCGAACGAGGAATAAGTTTGAATCCAATTTTGCACAGCTTTCAGGATGTAGTCAATAAATACAAGATCGAAACCGAGTTGATTGATACATTTCTTAAGAGTATGGAAATGGACCTGAGCGACCGAGAATATGATCAACAGTCATACGAAACGTACATTCTTGGTTCTGCCGAAGTGGTTGGCTTAATGTGTTTACGTGTTTTTTGTGAAGGAAGTGATGCCCAATATCAAACATTGAAAACTCCTGCAATGCGTTTAGGATCAGCGTTTCAGAAGATAAATTTTCTGCGCGACTTGAGTAACGACTATCAGATTTTAGGTCGTGTTTACTTCCCTCATCTTAATATGAGTGAGTTTAATGAGGAGTGCAAACGTTCCATTGAAAAAGACATCCAGAAAGACTTCCTAGATGGTTTTGCAGGCATTAAAGCTCTTCCAAAAGGAGCTCGCTTAGGCGTTTACGTAGCATACGTCTACTACTTCGCACTGTTAAAGAAAATCACTAATACTTCCCCGTCTCGCATCCTTGAGGAAAGAATCCGAATTCCTAACATTTGGAAATACTCCCTTATACTTAGTTCTTACGTACGCCATTCGCTCAATCTTCTTTGACCAAATTACTCTTTAACTAACACTTTAAATCCTCCACAAATGCCCTCTTTGAATCTTCGGGTTACGATTGACTCCAATTCGGGTTTCTGTTTTGGTGTGGTGTATGCCATCGAAATGGCTGAGGATGTGTTAGATGAACAAGGTTACTTATACTGTTTAGGTGATATCGTTCACAACGATGAAGAAGTAAACCGCCTCAAAGCTAAAGGCTTACGTATCATCAATTACGATACGTTTGCAACACTAAAAAACGAAAAGGTACTCATCCGCGCCCACGGAGAACCACCATCAACTTACCAAACAGCCATTCAGAATAATATCACCTTAATTGACGCGACCTGCCCGGTTGTATTAAAACTACAAAACCGCATTCGTGGCTCTTATGATAAGAAGGAAACGATTTTCCTCATAGGTAAAAAAGGCCATGCTGAAGTGACGGGTTTAATGGGGCAAATCAATAATGAAGGTGTAGTGTTTTCAGATATTTCTGAGCTTGATGGACAATCACTTCCATCCGAAATTACGCTTTACACTCAAACCACTAAAAGCAAACTAAAATTCCGGGAAACAAGAAAAGCATTTGAAGATCGCGGAATTAAAGTAAATGCTCACGATACTATTTGCAGTCAAGTAAGTGACAGAGATACTGAACTTCGTTTATTTGCTACTTCTTACGATAAAATCCTTTTTGTTAGTGGCACAAAATCATCGAATGGAAAAGTGTTGTTTCAGGTTTGCAAGGATGTA
>JBIKOC010000042.1:0-8248 GCA_044358335.1 Flavobacteriales bacterium
TTACCACAAGTAGCATCTCCCCAAACATGTCTTAAATTCAACCAATGACCAACTTCATGGGTTGCTGTACGACCTAAATTATAAGCTCCTCCAAAATTGTTTGCTGGCGGACGACCTACAGCATCATACGTAATTACCACACCATCGGTAGCAGCAGGACCACCTTGAGCACCAGGAAATTGAGCATAACCCAATATGCCAGCAGCTTCCATATCGCAAACCCAAATATTGAGATACTTATTTCGATTCCAAATATCACGACCACCTTGAGCGGTATACTTCACTTGATCATCACCATCGAAACCATTATCGGTAGTTAAAGTACGCGTAATGCCTGTTGTTGCATTTCCGTTTGGATCAACTGTAGCTAAACAAAATTGAATTTCTAAATCAGCTGCTACACCTTGAAAAACAGAAGGCGTACTACTGAAATCAGCATTCAGCTTACGAAAGTCTTCATTTAGAATGTCGATTTGTGAAAGCAATGCTGCATCAGAAATGTTCTGTGTCGCATTTCGATATACTACGTGAAATACTACCGGAATAGTAACTAATTGACGTTGCCCTGAACCATGAATTGCAAAAGCTCGTGTATGCTCTTCAATTTGTTCGCGCGCTGCTTCGTATTCTGGATAAGTTTGTTTTAAACGAGCATCCACATCCATAGTGGCACATCGATGAACTTGTTGCTGAGCAAAAGCTGATGTGATGATCAACGTACTCAAGAACAGTGTAGATAGTTTTTTCATTTTCCCCATTAAAAATTCGGCTTGCAATTTACTAATAAACAAGCAGTACGGGTTAGAAAACAAGACGAATTTCTTACTGGAAATGTTAATAAAATCCTCAAATTTCTTTCTCCCAACGTGCAACCACATAAGTTGCTAAGCAATTTCCTACCACATTTACGGAGGTTCTGCCCATGTCCATCACAGCGTCAATCGCAAGAATAGCAAAGGCTTTCTGAGGATCTAAACCTAAGGAAGCTACCGTACTTACAAGAATTAAAAATGAAGCTCCCCGAACACCAGCGACACCTTTACTTGTTAGCATTAATATTAGACACATCTGTATTTGTTCCGATAAACTCAGATCTACTCCACATACCTGAGCCACAAAAACCGAAGCCAGTGATAAATACAAAGTCGTTCCATCTAAGTTAAAACTATAGCCAGTTGGCAATACAAACGCCACCACCTTACGTGGAATGCCCATTGCTTCGAGGTTCTCCATAGCTTTCGGCAAGGCAGCTTCTGAACTTGCTGTGGCAAATGCAATCGATACAGGCTCCGATATCGCCTCCAGAAATCGCTTGAATGGTAGTCGAACAATTAATCCGATTGGCACTAAAATCAACAACACAAAAGCACCCAAGGCTCCGTATAAAGTAGCTACCAGCATAAAGAGATTCTGCAAAACGCCCAATCCCAAAGTGGCAACCGAATAAGCTACAGCTCCACCAACTGCTAAAGGTGCCAAGTACATCACCAAATGGGTGAACTTAAACATCACTTCCGACAAACTCTCAGCAAAAGCCAACATCGGACGTTTTTTATCCTCATTCTTCACCATCGCTAAGCCAATCCCAAACAAAATGCTGAATACTACAATCTGTAAAATCTGATTGTCGAAAATCGACTTGGCAATGTTCTCCGGAAAAATATCCAGTATCACATCATGACTTTGTTTCTGACTGATGATACTATTCGCCTTTTCAACCTGAGCTTCTTGAGCTTGGAAAACTGCACCTTTTCCGGCACCCGTAAAATTGATGGCGGCCAAACCAATGAATAGGGCAAACGTGGTAACTACTTCAAAATAAATAATCGCTTTTAGTCCCATTCGACCCACTTGCTTTAAACTGGAATGCCCAGCAATACCGACAACAAGCGTGGAAAAAAGTAATGGGGCAATAATGGTTTTAATTAGGCGCAGAAAAATATCACTCAATACTTTGAGCGGTTTAGCAACGTCAGGAAAATCGTATCCCACTTCGACTCCCAAAACCATACTGGCTAAAATCCAAACCGTAAGCGAATTGCGGAAATAACTATACAACATCAAACACGCAATGGCCAACCAGCGTGTTCCAAGTATCAAGTTGTGAGGTAGAATAAGTATTCCAGTTTTATTGAGCAAAGTCAAAGTGACCGCAATCAAACTGGTTATAAGAAGTAAAATCGTTGCTAATCGTTTATTCATAAGCCTTTCGGGCGAGGGTGATGGACAAAGCTAAACAAAAAAAAATACGAGCATCGCTACTCCTTCCTTTTGAATAGTTTTGCAGGCTGAATATTATTCTACAAATGGGCTTTTTTGATCCTGCTGCCTGGGAGGCATTTTTAACTGTAAACGGTGTAATTACGCTCGTTTCGCTAACTGTTCTTGAGATTATTCTCGGGATCGATAACATCATCTTTATTTCGATTGTAGCCGGGAAACTGCCAAAAAGCAGTCAGCAACGAGCCCGATTTATCGGATTGAGCTTGGCTTTGATTTTTCGAATTCTCTTGCTTTCTATCATTTCTTGGATTGCCGGATTGAAAGAACCGCTCGTTCATATCGGTTCGTATGGTGCAAGTGGTCGCGATTTGATTCTAATGGCTGGAGGTATTTTCCTAACCATCAAAACCATCATGGAGATTTACGAGAAACTGTCTCAAGATGAACACGAAGACACCGGAACTGTCACAGCACAAGGATTTGCTAAGGCCATTGTTCAAATTGTATTGTTAGATATCGTTTTTTCCTTCGACTCCATCTTAACAGCAGTTGCAATCTCTCAAAATTTGGTGATAATGATTCTGGCAGTAGTTATTGCCATCATTATCATGATTGCATTCTCGGGTGTGGTGAGTGATTTCATCAATAAATACCAAACGATCAAAATGCTGGCGATGGTGTTTTTGGTTGCAATTGGCTTAGTGTTGATATTGGAATCTTTGCACATCGAAGAAAACTACCACCTCGATTTAAAACCATATGTATATGTGGCGATGGGCTTCTCGCTAACGGTTGAAACATTAAATTTACTTCGTACGCGGAATGCCCAAAAAAGAACGCGTATTCATCATCATACTGAAAAAAATTAATGGCAACGTTTTTGCAAACGCCTCGAAAAATCCACGAAATATGAACCGTATCGCTTTTCTGCTAGGATTACTTTTAGTAACCAGCAACATTCAGGCTCAGAAACTTCTTAAGAACGTTCAAAATCAAATAAACTCCGCCACTAACTCAGGCAACAAAGGTGTTATTGGAGGCAACGTAAGCAACGACGAGATAATTAAAGGTCTAAAAGAAGCATTAAATATAGGAACCAATAATGCTGCTGGCACGGCTTCAAAATCAGATGGATTCTTAAAAAATCCCTTAATCAAAATTCCATTTCCACCTGAAGTAAAAGTGGTGGAAACAAAAGCTCGTCAGTTTGGTATGGGTTCTCAGGTTGATCAATTTGTTAAAACCATGAACCGAGCTGCTGAAGAAGCTTCTAAACAAGCAGCACCCGTTTTCATCAATGCTGTTAAAACCATGACTATTACCGATGGTTTAACCATTCTTCGTGGTGGAGACAATGCAGCAACCAACTATTTACAATCGCGCACCAGTGGTGAATTAACAACCAAATTTTCACCCATCGTAAAAGCAGCAATCAACAAAGTACAGCTCACTAAATACTGGAAACCCATTATCAGTAAGTACAACATGATTCCAGGTGTAAAGAAGAAAAATCCTGATTTGGACCAATATGTTACTAGCAAAGCATTGGAAGGATTATTTAAACTGATTGCTCAAGAAGAAGCTAAAATCCGCAAAGACCCTGTTGCTCAAGTAACCGATTTACTGAGACGCGTTTTTGGAGGAAAATAAAATCCAAAAAAACTGATTTACAAACCCTGCTTCGGCGGGGTTTTTTATTGGACATTCCCCACTTGAACCGGATCGCCTAAAAATCGGGGCTTAGTCGGTAAAATGTACACATCAAGCACAGCCTTTAATCGGGCTAAGTATTCACGAAACACGGTGGTTAACGAGTATACATCGGGAACACTCCGGGCGGCAAAACCAACTGCACTTAATCCATAATGTCGAGCAATAAATAAGGCACGCTCCACATGAAATTCTTGCGAAATAATAGTAAACGAAGTTTGTCCAAACACTCGATAACAACGAATCACAGAATCAAACGTCCGAATGCCGGCATAATCTAAGTAGATAACCGAATCGGGAATTCCACGGGCGAGCAAAGCTCTACGCATATCGCGTGGTTCATTGTAGGTCAAGGTTCGGTTATCGCCACTCACCAAGAGATAATCAACTTTGTGGCTGTTATACAATTCAACCGCGGCATCAATGCGATAACGAAAAAACAAATTCGGATTCCCCGAACGGTTGTATTTACTCGTACCTAACAATAAACCCACTTTGGTATGCGGCATTTCCTGCGTGTCGGTAAAAATCCAGGAATCACTTTCTTCATCAATCCAGTAATTACTCCAATACACAACTCCTCCTGTTAGCAATAGCGCTAAAAAGAGAAACAGAAGAGTACGGCGAAACCAAGGGCGACGAAGCATTTTTCAAATAACGGAAATTCTCCCCGATTCTCCGATTGTGGTCTGTTCATCAGCCAAGCCGAATTGTTATCTTTGCCGCAAATTCCGCCTGTATGAGCAGTCCTCTAAACGAATCCCCTTCTTCCAGCGAACTGAGTTTCGAAGAATTCCTCGCATCCGTTATTAACGATTACCGGATTGCTTGCATCAGCCGCGAAACAAGCCTTCTTGGGCGGAAAGAAGTCCTCACCGGGAAAGCCAAATTTGGCATCTTCGGCGATGGGAAAGAAATCCCCCAGATTGCCATGGCGAAAGCCTTCAAAAATGGCGATTTCCGCTCAGGTTACTACCGCGATCAAACATTCATGCTCGCAGCCGGACTCATGACTGTTGAAGCATTCTTTGCCCAACTATACGCCCATGCCGACGAAGAAGCAGAACCGATGTCATCGGGACGTTCCATGAATGGGCACTATGCAACCACAACGGTCAATCCCGATGGTTCGTGGAGAGAATTAACCAGTCTGAAAAATTCATCCGCCGATATATCACCTACTGCCGGACAAATGCCTCGATTATTAGGTTTAGCATTGGCTTCCAAGGTTTTTCGTAACAATCCAGAATTGAAAAATGCGACCAACTTATCGATTAACGGTAATGAAGTAGCTTTTGGAACCATTGGTGATGCGAGCACATCCGAAGGATTATTCTTCGAAACCATTAATGCTGCTGGAGTTTTACAAGTTCCAATGGCGATTTCGGTTTGGGATGATGGTTATGGAATTTCGGTTGCACGTAAATTTCAAACAACAAAATCGAGCATTTCGAAAGCATTAGCTGGATTTGAAGCGAATGAAGATGGAAACGGATTCCGCATCTATAAAGGAAAAGGCTGGGATTATCCCGGACTTTGCGAGTTGTACGAAAAAGGAATCAGCCGCATGCGTGATGAACATGTGCCAGCTTTGTTTCACATCGAAGAAGTAACACAACCACAAGGACATTCTACTTCTGGCTCACACGAACGATATAAATCCAAAGACCGTCTCGATTGGGAAGCTGAATTTGATTGCATCAAGAAAATGCGCGAATGGATGCTCGAAACAGCATTATCAACCGCCGAAGAATTGGATGCGATTGAAAAAGAGGCAAAAACGTTTGTACGTGATTCGCGTCGTGCTGCTTGGGATGCATTTCAAGCGCCGATTTTAAAAACGAAAACGGATGTTCTTGCTTTGTTTGAATCCTTGCTTGCAGAGCATTCAAACACCGATGTAGCAGCTTTACGTGATCAACTTTCAGCGAACAAAGATCCACTTCGTCGCGATATTTTAGAAGCCGTTCGCAAGTCTTTACGCATCACCCGATCGGAGAAATCCGCTTCGCGTCAGGCATTAAAAAATTGGCTTAACCAAGAGCAAAAAGAAAATTTCGACCGTTACAGTTCCTGGCTTTACACCGAAAACACAGGTTCGGCCTTGAATATTGAAGCCGTTGCTGCTGAATATTCGGAGGAAGAAAAATTAGTCGACGGACGAGAAATCTTACGAGATAATTTCGACGCCATCCTCGCCAACAACCCGTATTTCCTCACATTTGGAGAAGATAGCGGTGGAATTGGCGGAGTAAATCAAACACTCGAAGGGCTTCAGAAAAAATACGGTGAGATTCGAGTAAGTGACACCGGTATCCGCGAAGCGACGATTCTCGGACAAGGCATTGGAATGGCCATGCGTGGATTACGTCCCGTAGCAGAAATTCAATACCTAGATTATTTGCTCTATGCCATTCAGATCATGAGTGATGATTTGGCAACACTGCGCTATCGCACCAAAGGCAAGCAAAAAGCACCACTTATTGTGGCAACGCGTGGACATCGTTTAGAAGGAATCTGGCATTCAGGTTCGCCTATGGGCATGATTATTAACGCCGTTCGAGGCATGTATGTGTGTGTTCCTCGCAATATGACTCAGGCTGCAGGGTTTTACAATACGCTTTTAGCAGCTGATGATCCCGCATTGATTATTGAACCGTTGAATGGATATCGTACCAAAGAACGTCAACCCGAAAACATGGGAGAATTTCGCGTTCCACTAGGGGTTCCGGAAGTTCTACAGGAAGGAAATGATGTTACTTTAGTGACTTATGGTTCATGCTGCAAGATTGCCTCAGATGCCTGCAAAGAATTAGCAATATTGGGTGTTTCGGTAGAATTGATTGATGTACAAACCTTGTTGCCTTTCGACCGTCATCACCGCATTGCCGAAAGTTTGAAAAAGACGGGAAAATTATTCATCCTCGACGAAGATGTACAAGGTGGAGCAAGTGGATTCATGCTTCAACAGATTCTCGAAGTGCAGAAAGGTTTCCGCTACTTAGATGCTGAACCGGTAACGCTCACGTCGAAAGATCATCGTCCTGCTTATGGTTCCGATGGTGATTACTTCTCTAAGCCAGCTGTGGATGATGTGGTTGAAAAAGTGTACGCTGTTTTACACGAATATGCCCCTACCCGATTCCCCGAAATCTAATGGAAAGAACCACAGAAGCCGACTCACGCTACGATGGGCTCGAGCACATGAGTACAGCCGATTTGCTTAGCAACATCAACCGGGAAGATCATACTGTTGCCGCAGCGGTACAAAAGGAAATTCCACGCATCGAACGATTGGTAGATGCCGTTGTGGAGAAAATGAAACTAGGTGGTCGCCTGTTTTACATTGGTGCTGGCACAAGTGGACGCTTAGGTGTGGTCGATGCATCGGAATGCCCTCCTACGTTTGGGATTGAGTTTGATCGAGTGATTGGCATTATTGCAGGTGGTGACACAGCCATTCGTAAAGCCGTTGAATTTGCCGAGGACGATTTAGACCAAGCTTGGATAGATTTGAATGAGTGGAATATCAACGCGAACGATGTAATTGTGGGCATTGCTGCTTCGGGAACGACACCTTATGTGATTGGTGGAGTTTCGGATGCGAAAAAAGCAGGATGCATCACAGGTTGTATTACGTGTAATGCAGGAAGTCCCTTAGCTGGATTGGTAGATTTTCCGATTGAAGCGGTAAGCGGGCCCGAATTCGTTACCGGAAGCACCCGTATGAAAGCAGGTACAGCTCAAAAGTTTGTGTTGAACATGTTAAGCACCGCGGTGATGATTCGACTCGGTCGCGTGAAGGGAAATAAGATGGTGGATATGCAGTTGACCAATAACAAATTGGTTGATCGAGGCACGCGCATGATAATGAAAGCTGTAGGAAAATCGGAAGAAGAATCTCGGTCTTTGTTGTTGCAGCATGGCAGTGTTCGCAAAGCGATAGATGCAGTTTTACAATCCTGATTTTCAGCATGCAAGAACTCGAACCATTCTATAACTGGCGCGACTATTACATTTCGGCTGATGATTCGGCTTCGCCATTTTATGGTAGAGAATATAGTGAGTTTGAATACAGCAGCACGATTTACAATTTTTACATCCATCCACAATGGGATGAATTTGGTTCAGAAACGCTTTATCTGAAAGTTCTTTTTGCCGATTATGACCGCGGTTTTGCCGTGATTGAATTTATCGGAGAATGGAACGACGCCATTGGAAACGATGTGATGTTTCTCAAACGAGATATCATTGATTTAATGATTTCGGAAGGCATCACGAATTATATCTTAATTGGTGAAAACGTATTGAATTT
>JBIKOC010000043.1:0-8243 GCA_044358335.1 Flavobacteriales bacterium
TTTCTTGGCTAGTAGGTGGCTTGAATTTCCAAATCGAACATCACCTCTTTCCAAAAATATCTCACGTACATTATCCTGCTATCAGCAAAATCATCAAAAAAACATGTGAGGAATTTGGTGTAAATTACATTGAGCACCGCAAAATGCGTGATGCTATAGCTTCTCATATTCATCACCTTCGTTCGCTCGGACAAATGAATATGCCAGTAGCTAGTTAATAGCTATAAAACGAAAAATCTAAAGCACGTATACACTTCTATACGTGCTTTTTTTTTATTTATCTCATCCAGTTAATTAGTTAGTTCACCTGCTTATTTCGACTATTCACCGAAAGACGCTTAGTTAGTATATCACTGAAATATAGTTTTGACTAAAATTTCAAAAACAGATGAAAGGCATACATACCATTTTAGGTGCTGGTGGTTCAATAGGTTCTAATCTTGTTCCAGTATTATTGAAACATGGAGAACAGGTTCGACTTGTATCTCGCTCAGGAAAAACACATGAAGGCTGCGAAAGTCGAAAAGCAGATGTGCTAGATAAAGCTTCGGTTCTTAAGGCAATTGAGGGCTCGGCAGTTGTGTATTTATTGGTTGGAATCGAATACAAAGCCTCTAAATGGCAGCACGATTGGCCCATCATTATGCGAAATGTGTTAGATGCCTGCATGGAGACGAAAACCAAACTCATATTTTTCGACAATGTTTATATGTATGGTCGAGTACAAGGTAAAATGACCGAAGAAACACCTTTCAAACCCATTAGTAAAAAAGGAGCAGTTCGTGCCGAAATCGCTTCTATACTTTTGGCGGATGTAAAAGCGGGGAAAATACAAGCACTCATAGCCCGAAGTGCCGATTTCTATGGTCCATATGCCGAAGAAATGAGCTTCTATCATCAGCTTATGCTAAAAAATCAACGTGCTGGTAAAGGCGGACAATGGATGATTAATGCACAAGTTCCGCATTCGATGACTTATACACCCGATGCTGCGGCAGCTTTGTATGCATTGGCGAGTGACGAGTCGGCATTCGGACAAACGTGGCATTTACCAACAGCAGAACCAGCTTTAAGTGGTAAAGAATTAGCAGTATTAGGAGCTTCGTTTACAAACGGGAAAGTAAAAGTGAGTGTATTGTCGAATTTTATGATTCGATTAGCAGGAATCTTTGTACCGGTAATTCGAGAATCTATTGAAATGTTGTATCAATACGATTCACCCTATTTCTTCGATTCAAGTAAATTTGAAAAACACTTTGGATGGAAAGCGACAAGTTATCAGGATGGCATTCGTGATACGGTAAAATTCTATCAATCGTAAGGAAAAACAACTAAAAAAGCCCGCTTCATCAACCGAAGCGGGCTATTAGTATGAATAGTGCTTAAAGTTTCAAGCCTTTGCGGATAGCATCTAAAGCCATTTTCTTAGCAGTAGCAGATGCTTCCGAATTGTATTTTGGATTGCTCGGATTCGCAAAAGCATGAACAGCATCAAAAGGTACAACGGTGATTTTACGGCCGCTTTCTTTTACGATTTTCTCTGCAAAAGCATCTACCGAAGGGCGTTTAATAAAATCGTCCTGACTCGCATAGATGTATAACACATCGGTTTGCAAACGTTTGATTTTACCCGCATCTTCCTCTGGAAAACCATAATACATCACACAAGCTTTTGCGTCTTTACCAGCCAATAGAGCCGTTTGGAACGACCAGCTTCCGCCCATACACCACCCAATCGTGGCGATTTCTTTTCCTGTTCCGATGTAGTTTAATAAACCAGAAACGATAGAAGCAGCACGTGCAGGATCAAGTTTGCTCATTAATGCTCCAGCTTCTTCTTGGGTAGTTCCAATTTTACCATCATATAAATCAACCGCATAAACAGTCACACCCAATTCTTTACTCCACTCTTCTGCCTCGCGTTTGATGTAATCGTTTAGTCCCCACCATTCGTGACACATGATTAAAATTTTGTCGGATTGTTTGGCTGAAGGAACGATGTAGGCATTTGCCGATTGTCCGTCGCTAGCTTTATAAGTAATCATTTTTCCCGCTTCTGAAACGAAATGAAGTGGAGCAGGTATCTCATGTGCAGCTTGAAAAGAGGCATTTAAAGCTAATGCTTCAGTTGAACCATCCTGAGCAGGCATAGTACAACATGATTTTTGTGCTTGTAACGAGCCCAAACTGGCAAGGAACATAGCTAATCCAAGGCTAAGTGTATGTTTCATAATTTCGAGGTTTTGGGTATTTAACTGTGCTAAGTAAAGAATGTTGAACGAAAAGAATGGCCAGTCCTTTTGATATTTACATCAATTTCGATGTTTTCATTAATTCTTCTGATTTGGTTTTAAGCCAGATTAAATCGGCAGCTGGTTTGGTAGTGCACACTTCTTCGTGCAGGACAACGGTCATGGAGTTTTTTCGCAACTTAACCTTCATCAGTTTATTGATAAGCAGGATGAAGTTATGATAGGTTTCGCGTTGGAATTCGGAGATGAATTTATTCCTACGTAGGTATATTTTAAAGGCATCTACCAAGGAAAAGAAGGAATCGTATTCATTCATTTCGTAGTACACCTTCATGAGCAATGACTTCGAGTCGAGGTGATAATACACATCGTTGAATTCGACACGCAACAACATGCGCAGAGCTTTATCAAATTCGCGCCTGGTAAAATGCACCCAAGCCATACTGTATGTATAGGCATTCTCGCTGAACGCGGGATTAAGTTTGCCTTTAAACTCTTCAATAAAGCCATTCACCCACTCTACTTCTCCTAATCGTAAGCCTGTGGTGACGATATTTTTAAAATCAGGCTGACTCACATAATTACCCTCATAAATCAAATCCTTATCCACCATAGCTTGATAGAGATCAAAGATTTGTTTCAAAGCATCAGGCTCTCCTCGATTGATACGTTTGATGCAGTAATTCTGAGCAAACACATACATGCCGCGTTGTTCAGGTTTGCTGAACAAATTACAATGCTCATCGAGGCTTCGTAATAGTTCCGTGTAATTCTGCTGATTATCGGGCTCGGTAAGGGCTTTGTGTATGAGTCGATATATACGGATTGCCGGAACAAAGTCGAATATGGCGTTATTTAGGTATTGAACCATTTCATCGAAAAAGCTCAGGTTATATTCTACACTGAGGATATTTCGACGATTGATCATTTCGCAGTAATACCTAAAACCACGAGCGAGGTAGGTAATTTCAAGGTTGTCGATTACTTCTTGAAGGGATGAGTCAAATGCCCGATTCCGCTTTTCTGAGGTATGCTGATACGATAGTTCACTTATCTTATGTTGGTTGAAGTAGTACTGAGAATCACGAAAAGGTGAATTGTCGTTCAGTTCCTTTATTGCATCCAACTCCTGAAGGAAAAACTTATCCTGGTTTCGCTGATTAAGCGCTTCTAATAAAAAATACCGCCGCTGGAAACTGTCCTTACTATATTGATTATAAGCTATAAAATCCTCCAATAGTTTCGTCAAATCACTCTGCAAATACCTAAACTTCTGTTCTTCTAGATTTTCGTTTGGATAGTGTTTGGGAATGAAAACTTCTTTTTCAACCTTAGATGTATCAAAGTAACCTTGGTAATTGGAAAGATGGTCGAGTAGGCGAACTAATTGCTGATTCTTATTGAAGAATTCAGAAGACACATAGCCCTGAAATTCTTTAAATTCCTTCTTGGAAAGAGATTTAAGTAACTGAATAAGTTTACTCTGTTGCATACCACGTGTCTATCAACAAAAATAGAGGATTCTGAATGCGATTTACGTTAAATTAAAAATGCTTTTTTAGGTAAAATCCGATAAAAAGGAACGATTATAAAAATGTTATATAATTGACTATTATTACATTACATTCTCCGAACAAGGTTAGAATACTATTTTGGTCACTTCTGTAGTTCCGACAGAAGTGAAATTGTGTTCTATGATTTGAAAAAATGTTCATGTATATTTGAATGTTCACTAAAAACACACTGGTATGAAACGTAGCTACTTTTTGGGAGCATTGCTGGTTGCACTGGTCACCTTACAGTCATTTACCCTTCTCGCGGGTAAAGTTGAAACATGGAGTTCTCCAGTGTATTTAACGCTCCCGAATGATGGAAGTGTTAAAACAAACAGCACATTACGTGTAACTCTTCAGTTCGAAGCTGATTCACGTATTCAAAGTCTGGAAATTAACGAACCTCTCAGCTTAGCTGAAGGACAGGAAGTGAAAACGGCTAAATTAAAAGATGGAAAAGTTGATGTAGATATCATTATTCGTGGTGGTTCATTAATTCCGTTTCTACATCCTTATTCTACAAAACCTACAGTTCGTGTTCAAATCCTCGATGTACACTTCATTACAGTAGATAATATTTCAGGTGTATTTCAAGCAGAATCGACTAATCCCACGACAGGAGTAGTACCACGTATCTCGAATGTAATTATTACATCTGAACAAAATGGGGTTGAGGATAATACAAGTTCAAACATTGAATTTGCCCTTTCTCAAGAAATCAATCGCTCAAATGAAATAAAAGATTTAAGCTCGGCGGCTTATATTTCCTCTGAATTAGTTCTTTATCCAAATCCTGTTCGTGATGGGAATTTGTTTTTAAAAGCTCCAGAAGGAATGCTTGTTTCAAACGTTTCGGTAATGAATGCTTTGGGAGGTTTGGTAAAAAACATTCGACCAGATGCAAGCTCATCTGCTCCAATTCAAATCTCACTTGATGGTTTAAGTGCAGGAGTTTATTTCGTTAGAATACATTCTTCCACTGGCGATTTGGTTAAAAAAATCAACATAGCTCAATAAGCTTCTGTTCTTCAATACCTGTTTTCGTAAAACGTCTTGTCCTATTCTGGGCAGGACGTTTTTTCTTTCCATCAAGCCAAGCTTTTGAGTAGTTTTGCGATGTGAAGAAGATGTTTCCATGGTAAAGGTTGCTGCATCACTTATTCTTGGTGTTTGTGTAGCCCTTATGCTTCCATCCTGCTCACCCAAACGGGCGCATGCAGGCTCAATCATTTTCTATAATCCTGTCGAATACAACGATTTTATTGTCGACCACCAAAATGCCACTATCCGGCATATGGTAAAACTTACCGAAGCATTCGACTCGGGAACCGAAAAGGAAATCCAAATGCAATATGCCGCTCTCGTGAATCGATCCGATTCTTCTGTGGCTATCTTGAAACAACTTTCCGACTACGAAGGAGATACCCTGCTCCGAAATGCGGCTATCAACTTACTTGTTTTCTACAACCAAGTATTCCATCACGAATACAAAGAGATGATCGACATCTTTCTAAAAGGCGATTTAGCTTCCGATGCCGAAATATCACGTCTCAACACCATCGTAGAAAAGGTTAGAACGCAAGAAGACAAACTCAACCAGCAACTTAGTCTAGCACAGGAACAATTCGCGAAAAAGTTCCAGTTTGAGTTCGAAGCACAAACTCCCTAAGTCTCACCTTCGCTTTTATCTTGAAGCCTTTAACTGAGGCGATTCTAAGCGATTCTACTAATACTTCCTTAGCTTCCCCCAAGATCCATTATTGATTTAATTGTGCTTGATTCGCGCTCATTCTCGCTTGAAACGCGTTTTCATTAATGGATATCCCAACTCACTAATAACTGAAACAAAAGCGTTCAGCACAAAACAAAACGAGCCGTCTGGAATATCCAAACGGCTCGTTGTTAAAGATTATTTAAAGGCTTACCAGCCAAACTTACGAATCACTTGTTGCTCGCCACTTGTTACACGCAAGAAATAAACTCCCGGTGCAATTTCTGGCATATAAAGCGTCTTAGTTGTAGTACTGTTGCCTGTTTCAAATACTTCTTTCACAATCAAACGACCCGTTGCATCCATTACTTCTAATGAAGAAACAGGAGCTGTATTCGTAATGCCGAATTGCAAGAAGTTAGATCCTTTGTTCGATAAGAAGAATCCAAATCCTAGAGCTGTTGATTGGTTGCGGAACGATACCGGAACCCAGTCGCTCACTTCGGTTTTACCGTTAAAGTCGGTTTGACGAAGACGATAGTAGCTTACGCCGTTCAATGGTGCTTTATCTAAGTGACTGTAGTTAAGTGTAACAATACTGTTTCCAGCTCCATCTACTCGACCAATTGATTCAACTTTCTCTAAATCATCAGAACGCTCTAGTGTAAAGTAATCGTTATTGATTTCTGATGCAGTTGACCAATCTAGAACCACTTCATTACCTTTTGGTGTTGCGGTAAAGCTGAGTAGCTCAATTGGTAGAGGAGAACCATCTCCAGCTCCTGAGAAATCAGAGAATGTTGTTAGGCCAGTCCAAGAGAAAGTTTTCGTTGGAACGTTATTACCACCTGCAGTTCCTGTAATAGCAGCAGCCAGTGATCCTGGACAACTTTGCCATCCTGGGATAGTTGTTGACGTGCTGTATTTAACTGGATACATAGTACCTGCTCCAACTTCATCACCTGCTACATAAGAATAGTTGATGTTGTAGTTAGGATTGATAGCAAGTCCCGTAGGTTCAACTGACCAGTAACGTGCGATGTAAATAGTTGGTGCAGGAGCAGTCATGTTTGGATGCATTCCAGAAACAACAGCTGTAGTAATGAAAGCACCAGCTTGTCCACCATTGCTTAATGTCAATGAAACAGGGTTATAACCACTTGCATCACCCACGGGGAAATCGAATGTTGTATTCGTATTTGTGAAGCGTTTTATATTACCTCCACCAGCAACAGCATTCGAAATCACATACCTAGTGTTATTTGCATTCGTAATGCTACCATTTGAGGAAGCAGTACCGATAGTCAAGCGATTAGCTCCAATATCCAAATTACCGCTTACAAAATTGAGTGTATTCAATACATTCAAGGCAGATGAAGATGCTGCTTGTAAATTACCTGTTACAGGAGAAACTTCTAAGTCGTAGAATGTTTCGGCAGTAACACCTGAGTTAACCGTGATTGTTTGGTTGCCAACAGCTTGTTTGTCAAATACCACTTTCTTGCTGTTATGGTTAAATGCGCTAGTTGCTCCCGAACGTGTCCAGTTTCCACCAATATTGAATGTGCTGGTGTAAGCAGGAGTTAGCGTAAATGTACCATTCGTAATGGCTAGGTTGTTACGAAGAGCTCGTGTATCCTGCAATTGAAGATCAGTTCCATTATCGTTGATTTCCACATTGTATGGAATACCTGGATTGCCCGAAGAAATTGAACCAGCAGCCCAAGTCTTATCATTAGCTCCTACTTGGTAATCAACTGTATTAGCAAAACGTAGAATAGAGTTAGTACCGTAGTAACAAGGATTTAAGATTTGACCTACCGAACCACCCAATAATACTTGAAGCGTACCATTGATTGTAGTTGGACTTCCAGCACCAAAGTCTACCGAACCATCACCAATTCGAACCAATACGTTTGAGTCGAAATTCAATAAGGTACCACCAAACGTAGAAACTGTTTTCGTGTAGTTAGCTGGGATGTTTCCACCTAAACCAGTAATGTCGAAACCAGCTCCAGCAGCACCTGTGATGTTACGAGTACCGCCACCGCTCACTGTAATACTACCTGAGAATGATGGAGCAGCTACACGACCACGAGCAACCAATGTATAAGTACTCAAGTTCAAATCTCCACCCGCAAGAACTAAATCGCGGTTAAATGAGCGATTAGCTCCCAAAGTAAGCGTAAAGCCGGAGTTGATGATTAAGTCACGAACTACATCATTAGCATTAGAGTATTCAAAACCACTAGTTACAGAAGAAGAATATTCAAGGTCATACAAATCACCTAAGTTAACAGTTGGGTATAACGACATTGTTCCATTCACACGAAGGATTTTCGAGTTGTTAGCCATCGTTAAGATCTGACCATTTAAATCCAACGAACCTAATTCGAGACGTAAACGATTGCTTACCGAGGTAGCAGCATTTAGTTTAACAGATGCGCCAGTATTGTTGATAGCTAAAAAAGCAAATGAACTTACTCCAGTGATATTCTGAACAACTGTTCCATTCATTTCTACCTCGCGACCGTTCTGAGTTAACACACCACCAGCATTGCGGGTTAAATCGCCTGCAATTTGAATGTCACCACCTGCTGCAGAACTCAATGTTAACGTACCGCTGCTCGCTCCACCAATTACTGCATTTCCTTTAACGATAAGTGGAAGTGTCATAGCACCCATGCTCACATTACCACCATTGTTCAAAGTTAGATTTCCAGCAAG
>JBIKOC010000045.1:0-8204 GCA_044358335.1 Flavobacteriales bacterium
CTTGAGTGGATGATTGGGAATGTTAAACGTGAATAAACTTGGAACGGGATCGACCACTTCAAACCCTAAATCCATCAACCACTTAAATCCTTCTTTTTTAGGATGTCCGCCACTGGCGATGAGGATATTTTTGCACGTCAGTGTTTGTTTATCGGTGACCAAAGTAAAACCAGTTTCGAGCGGTGTTATTTGCTCGACACTTTCTTGCAGACTGATTTTTAGTCCCAAAGAATCGGCTTCGTTCATCAAGCAATCGATGATACTTTGTGAAGAATCCGAAACTGGAAACATGCGTCCATCTTCTTCGGCTTTTATTGCCACTCCGCGTTCTTCGAACCAACGAACGGTGTCGTCCTGTCCAAATTGATGCAACAAACGAAACACATGTTTTTCACCTCGCGGATAGCGTTTGGAAAACTCTTTTTTGTCGGACAAACTATTGGTCACATTGCATCTTCCGCCACCCGAAACCTTGACTTTCGCCAGCAGTTTAGCCGATTTCTCAATTAACAATACACGTGCTTTGGGTTTTCGACTCAAGGTTTGAAGTGCCCCGAAAAATCCAGCAGCACCTCCACCAATCACGACCAGGTCGAAAGTGTATTTGTCTGTATTATTGCCCATTAGGTTTTTATTAACATCAATTAACATTTCAATCGCTAATCGCACGGCGAAGTTCTGTATTTTTAAATGTTTTCAATTGTTTTTCATTTTTGTTTCTATTTGATTCCAGTTCAAACTCTCGGTCTTCCCACCGGGAGTTTTTTTGTTTTGAGCGGTTTGAAACCAGATAGGACAATGAAATTTCTCTGGAAAAAGATTGCAGATTCACGAATTGTGCGCAATAGCAAGCGGTTGCAGAAATCCAGAAATCAATCTTGATTCATCATCCGAACAAGTCTTTTTTTCCGTACGTTTGCCCCCGAAATTTCGAACATACTCATGAGCGTTTTAGTCAACAAAAACAGTAAAATCATAGTACAAGGATTTACCGGTAGCGAAGGAACATTTCACGCCGGACAAATGATCGATTACGGTACACAGGTAGTTGGTGGAGTAACTCCAGGAAAAGGAGGAAGCACACATCTCGACCGTCCTGTATTCAATACAGTAGCAGAAGCCGTTTCTAAAACAGGCGCTGATGTGTCTATCATTTTTGTTCCGCCAGCATTTGCTGCCGATGCGATTATGGAAGCTGCTGATGCTGGAATTAAAGTGATTATCTGCATCACCGAAGGAATTCCGGTGAAAGATATGATCATGGCGAAAGAATATTTGAATGGTAAAGAGTGTCGCTTGATTGGACCAAATTGTCCGGGAGTGATTACTCCAGAAGAAGCGAAAGTGGGCATTATGCCCGGATTTGTGTTTAAGAAAGGGAAAGTGGGTATTGTTTCTAAGTCAGGAACATTGACTTACGAAGCTGCCGATCAAGTAGTGAAAGCCGGAATGGGAATTTCTACTGCAATTGGAATTGGAGGAGATCCGATTATTGGAACAACAACTTTAGAAGCTGTTCAACTTTTGATGGCTGATCCAGAAACTGCCGGTATTGTAATGATTGGCGAGATTGGTGGAAATTTAGAAGCCGATGCTGCTCGTTGGATTAAAGCAAACGGAACTAAACCAGTTGTAGGATTTATTGCTGGAAAAACTGCTCCTGCAGGTCGCCGTATGGGTCACGCCGGAGCTATTGTTGGCGGAGCCGATGATACAGCCGAAGCTAAAATGCGCATCATGCGTGAATGTGGAATTACAGTAGTTGATTCGCCTGCAGTCATTGGTATTACGATGGCTCAAGTGCTTAACAACTAATTGAATCTTACTTATATATTGAAAGCCTGATGCGATCCATCGGGCTTTTCTATTTTTACTCCTCAGCATAGAACACGTTTTTGACGTTACTTTGCACCTTACATACTACCATGACAACATCTTTGGAAGCGCTTTCACCCATCGACGGTCGATATTTACGCTATACCGCTTCATTACGCGCCTATTTTTCTGAACTCGCTTTGTTTAAGTATCGTGTTCAGGTTGAAGTAGAATACCTCATTGCATTATCGGAAATAGGATTGAAGGGATTTGAACCGTTTTCAGATTCGGAGAAGGTGCAGCTTCGGTTGATTTATCAAGGATTTGGAAAAGATCACGGTGCCGCGATTAAGGAAATTGAGAAGCGTACCAATCACGATATTAAAGCGGTAGAATATTTCATCAAGGAACAGCTGGAGCAGCTTGGTTTAGGGGCGAAAATGGAATGGGTTCATTTTGGCTTAACTTCTCAGGATATCAATAATACTGCGATTCCACTTTCGATGAAAGAAGCGGCTGAGCAGGTTATTTTTCCCGCATTGGAAGAATTATGTGCTGATTTAAAAAAGCTTGCAAACACTTGGAAAGACTTGCCAATGCTCGCTCGTACTCACGGACAGGCAGCTTCACCCACTACATTAGGGAAAGAGATTTACGTATTTGCCGAGAGAATTGAGATTCAAATTCAGCAACTAAAGCAAACTGTTTGGGCAGCTAAATTTGGCGGTGCAACGGGGAATTTTAATGCACATAATGTGGCATTTCCTGCGACCGATTGGTTGAATTTTGCCCATGGATTTGTAAGTTCATTAGGATTGTCTCGAAGCCGCACCACGACTCAGATTGAGCATTATGATCATCTGGCAGCTTATTGTCAGAATATGATGCGTGTGCATACCATACTCATCGATTTTTGTCGGGATATTTGGATGTATATCTCGATGGAATATTTCCGTCAGCGAGTAAATCCGGGCGAGACAGGTTCTTCAGCTATGCCACATAAAGTAAATCCGATAGATTTCGAAAATGCGGAAGGAAACTTGGGAATTGCGAATGCCTTATTGGATCATTTTGCTCAAAAGCTTCCTATTTCTCGACTTCAGCGCGATTTGACGGATTCAACCGTGTTGCGTAATATCGGAGTTCCGTTTGCGCATAGTTTAATTTCGATTCATTCGATTCAGCGTGGGTTAGGGAAGCTTTTATTGAATGAATCAGCCATTGCAGCCGATTTGAATCATCATACAGCCGTGATTGCCGAAGCCATCCAAACCATTTTACGTCGCGAAGGATATCCTCAACCATACGAAGCGCTGAAAGGCTTAACACGTGGGAATAACACGATTGATTTGCCACTCATTCACGAATTCATCCGAAACTTAAATGTGAGTGATGCAGTGAAAGCGGAATTGCTTCAAATTACGCCAGCCAATTACACCGGAATTATTCGATTCGAGGCATGAAAGTAAGCGGTTTCACCTTTATCCGGAATGCTGTAAAATTCGATTATCCGGTTGTTGAAGCTATTACATCTGTTTTGCCGATGGTGGATGAATTTATCGTCATGGCGGGCAATTCGGAAGATTCCACTAATGAATTAATTGCATCTATTCCTTCCGATAAGATTAAGATTTTCCACTCGGTTTGGGATGATAGTTTACGCAGTGGTGGCCGTGTGTTGGCGTTAGAAACTGATAAAGCCATGGAGCATATTTCGGCCGACAGTGATTGGGCATTTTACATTCAGGCCGATGAAGTGGTGCATGAAACCTTCCATGCTCAAGCTCTTGAAAGTATGCGACGTTGGAAGGATGATAAACGTGTAGAAGGCTTGCTTTTTAACTACACCCATTTTTATGGATCGTACGATTTTATTGGCGATTCGAGACGTTGGTACCGGAAAGAAGTGCGCATTATTCGTCCGCGTATTGGTGTTCAATCTTGGAAAGATGCTCAAGGCTTTCGTATCGATGGAAAGCCACTGAAAGTAAAGGAAATCGGAGCTAGTATATATCACTACGGTTGGGTGAAGCCACCCGAACAACAACAAGCTAAGCAAGAATATTTTCACAAACTCTGGCACGACGACCAGTGGATGAAAGAAAACATTCCCGAAGTAGCTGAATTTGATTATTCGAGTATCGATTCGGTAGCTCGTTTTGAAGGCACTCATCCATCGGTTATGCAAGCCCGAGTTGACCATCAGAACTGGAAAGTGAACATCGATCCAGCTAAAAAGAAGTTATCTGTTCGCTATCAATTTTTACTGTTTATCGAGCGACTAACAGGTTGGCGCGCGGGTGAATACAAGAACTACCGAATCCTGAAATAGTCCTTTTTTTTAGTTATCGACTAAGTTTCTAACAGCACTGTTCATATTCCTTTACTGTTTCGACTATTTTCTGCTTTGTGCTTTTCGTAGGTTTGCAAACCGATCTTCATCATGCAAACAACCAACGCAAATACCGCCCTTACTTCTGTTGATACCGCTAAAAAACTCGGATTACTTCCTGAGGAGTTTGAGCGCATCTGTTCCATTCTTGGACGAACACCTAATTTTACGGAACTGAGTATTTTCTCGGTGATGTGGAGTGAGCACTGTTCTTATAAGAATTCTATTACCTGGTTAAAGACCTTACCTCGCGACGGGGAAGCTTTGTTAGCTAAGGCAGGAGAGGAGAATGCCGGATTGATCGACATTGGAGATGGCTGGGCGTGTTGTTTCAAGATAGAATCACACAATCACCCTTCGGCATTGGAGCCATATCAAGGAGCAGCTACCGGAGTTGGTGGAATTAACCGCGACATATTTACCATGGGCGCTCGTCCAGTGGCGCAATTAAACTCGCTACGTTTTGGAGATCCCGCTTTGGCTAAAACTCAATGGCTCGTTCGTGGTGTGGTGAAAGGAATTGGAAATTATGGAAATGCCTTTGGGATTCCAGTTGTGGGTGGAGAAGTATTCTTTGATGAATGCTATAATGTGAATCCATTGGTGAATGCGATGTCGGTGGGATTGGTTCGTCATGGCGAAACCGCATCTGCTACGTCCGAAGGTGTCGGAAATCCAGTTTATATCGTTGGTTCATCAACAGGAAAGGACGGAATCCATGGAGCAACATTCGCGTCTGGAGATTTAACGGAAGAATCGGCTAAAGATTTACCAGCCGTTCAGGTAGGTGATCCATTCCAAGAAAAGCTATTGTTAGAAGCTACCTTAGAGGTAATTCAAACAGGTGCTATCATCGGAATGCAAGACATGGGAGCTGCCGGTATTACTTGTTCTACTTCAGAAATGTCGGCTAAGGGAGAACATGGAATGGATATTTGGTTGGATAAAGTCCCAACTCGTCAGGATGGAATGCATGGTTGGGAGATTTTACTTTCCGAATCACAGGAACGCATGCTGATGGTGGTTAAGAAGGGTAGAGAAGAGGAAGTTGAAGCAGTATTTGCTAAATGGGATTTGCATTATGCGGTGATTGGAATTGTGACGGAAGGCAACCGTTTACGTTACTACATGAAAGGTGAATTGGAGGCAGATGTTCCAGCATTTGATTTAGTATTAGGCGGCGGCGCACCTGTTTACAAACGTGAGTATACAGAACCAGCCTATTACGCAGAAGCACATAAGTTTTCGATTGATCAAATTGCTGAGCCAAGCGATCTGAATCAAGTTGCTAAACACTTGTTAGCTAATCCAAATATTGCCAGCAAACGTTGGGTTTATGAGCAATACGATTCGATGGTTGGTACTGCGAACATGAGCACCAATCGTCCTGCTGATGCAGCTTTGGTTAATGTGAAAGGAACGAACCGCGCATTAGCTTTAACGGTTGATTGTAATTCACGTTATGTGAATGCAGATCCAGAAAAAGGAGCTTCTATCGCTGTGGCAGAAGCCGCTCGTAACATTGTATGTTCTGGCGGAAAGCCAATGGCTATAACCAATTGCTTGAATTTTGGGAATCCTTATGTACCTGAAGTTTACTGGCAGTTTGTGAAAGCAATCCAAGGAATGGGAGCTGCTTGTAAAGCATTTGGAACACCTGTTACAGGAGGAAATGTGAGTTTCTACAATCAGACTCAAGTTGGAAAAGAAACAATCCCTGTTTTCCCAACTCCTACAATTGGGATGTTAGGTTTATTGGAAGATAAAACCAAAGGAATGGGATTGGCATTTCAGAATGACGGTGATGTAATTTACCTCATTGGTGCGAGTCGTAATGATATCAATGCTTCGGAGTATTTAACTTCTTGGCATAAGGTGCGTAAAAGTCCGGCTCCATACTTTAACATGGAAGAAGAGCTGGACATGCAGCAAACGGTTTCTCAGTTGATTGTTGCGGAATTAGTGAATTCGGCGCATGATGTTTCTGATGGAGGTTTGTTTACCACATTGGCAGAATCAGGATTTGTCAATAATCTAGGATTTACCATTAGTACGGATGAAGATTTCCGAAAAGACGCATTCTTATTTGGAGAAGCTCAAGGACGAGTTGTGGTAAGTGTGGCACCTGGGAAACAAGAAGAGTTTGTTGAGTTTTTGGCAATGGGAGAAGTCCCATTTAGCCTTTTAGGAACTGTTACGAATGGTGAAGTTTGGGTAGATGATGAGTTCTGGGGCGGATTAAGTGAATTTGCCGAAGGATATGATTCTGCTTTAGGCAAGATCATGGATCAGCATGTCTGAGAACGACAATTATCGGCCAATTCGTGAGTGGAACGAAGATGATCGTCCGCGTGAAAAACTCCAATTGAAAGGTAAAAGTAATCTCAGTGATGCGGAACTAGTTGCAATTTTATTGGGAAGCGGAACACGTCGGGAAAGTGCGGTAGAACTAGCTAGACGGGTTTTGCAATTAGCCGACAATAATTTGTTGGAGTTAGGGAAGTTGAGTTTGACCCAACTTCAGAAATTACCCGGAATTGGTCCTGTTAAAGCTATAACATTAACAGCCGCATTTGAACTAGGCCGAAGAAGGCAAGAATCTGAACCAGTAAGACGTGGACAGGTTTTGAATAGTCGAGATATCTACAATATTTTCGGTCCACGATTAGGAGACTTAAGGCACGAAGAATTTTGGATTATGTGCTTAAATCGGAATAACCGAATTCTAGGAACCAGTCGAATTGGTGCAGGTGGAATTTCGGCAACTGTTGCTGATGTGCGATTAATACTTCATTATGCTATTGAACTACATGCGAGTTGTTTGATCTTATGCCATAACCATCCTTCTGGAAACACCACTCCGAGTGATGCAGATATTAAACTAACACACTCCATTCAACAGGCAGCAAAGTATATGGACATCGTACTTTTGGATCACTTGATTGTTACCGATTCCTCGTATTTTAGTTTCGCAGACGAAAGCAAGCTCTAACATGGCCAAAGCACCGCAAAATATTCATAGTAAGGAGGTTATTGAGAAGATTAAAGCGAGTCGTGCCGAACGGGAAACTGTTGACCAGCTTGGAAAGAAAGTAATTCAAGGAGATACAAATGCCTTAGCTAGAGCGATTACCCTCGTAGAAAGCGCTCACGAAGGAGATAGCAAACAAGCGGAGGAATTACTTCGAAGGGTATTACCTTTTTCGGGGAAGTCGTTGCGGGTTGGAATTAGTGGAGTGCCTGGAGCTGGGAAAAGTACGTTTATTGAAGCATTTGGAATGCATCTTATTCGTCAAGGAAAGAAGGTTGCAGTTTTGGCTGTTGATCCTAGTTCCGAAGCTGGTAAAGGAAGCATTTTGGGAGATAAAACTCGCATGAATAGTTTGGCTTCCAATGAGTTGGCATTTATTCGTCCAAGTCCGAGTTCGGGTGCCTTGGGAGGAGTTGCCCGCAAAACACGTGAAGCAATTTTCTTATGTGAAGCAGCAGGTTTCGAATATATTTTGGTAGAAACCGTTGGCGTTGGACAAAGTGAAACAGCCGTGCATTCGATGGTCGATTTCTTCTTGTTGATAGCCATTGCAGGAGCTGGTGATGAATTGCAAGGTATCAAACGCGGCATCATGGAAATGGCCGATTTGGTGGTGGTTAATAAAGCAGATGCTGATAATTTACCTAGAGCAAAAGCAGCACGCCAAGATATTCAACGGGCATTGCATTTTTTTCCAGAACTACCATCTGGCTGGATTCCAGAAGCAGTTATGGCTTCCTCGCTTGAATCATCAGGCATGGAAGAAATTCAGGAGGTAATTAGTCGATTTACTCAGCAAGTTCAGGCAAATGGATATTTCGCGGAGCATCGCAAGGAACAAAGTCGTTGGTGGCTAAAAGAAACCATTCAGCATTTATTGAACGAGTTGTTTTTCAACCAAGATGAGGTGAAAGAGAAGTTAGTTCAAACAGAGCAGCAAGTTATTGGTCAGCAAGTTTCGGTGAC
>JBIKOC010000044.1:0-8204 GCA_044358335.1 Flavobacteriales bacterium
TTATTGATATTACTCCTCAATATTTTTTAGAAGGAGGAAATACTATTGTTATTTGGCCATCTTTTGCTGCTCAACAAATTGAATCTCAAGATTCTATTCGCTTTAACTTGTATGTCAATCATATTAATGGAATTGATCAAGATAAAAATCAAGGAGAATCTGCTTATCTGATACCTAATCCTGTCAAAGGGGAACTATTTATTTTACCAGTTGGAAAAGCTGAATTACCCGAAAGTATTACGGTTCGTTCATTAAACGGACAAATCTTGCTCAATCAACGCTTAAATGGATCGGGCAAAGTCGATATGCTTAAGGTAGCTCCAGGTGTTTATATTTTGGAGATGAGCTTGACTAATGGGGAAAGAATTACCCAACGTATCGTTCGAATTGCAGAGTAAAAGCATACTCGTTATACATCTGTAATTAGTTGAATAGCTATGTTTTAACTCCGACCACTTCCCTCAGAATAGTTTTTTACATGCTATTCTGAACTATTCATGCAAATCACCTGTTGAGGACGAAGTATAGTTCGAGTACTTTTGCCAAAAAACAACCTGCATGATTACGCTGCCCCAAATTCCTACCTATTGCAATAGCCTTACTTCTTATGAACGCTTCCGCACACGCGAAGTGATGATTGGAGATTTGGCTCTTGGTGGCGATAATCCGATTCGTTTGCAATCGATGACTACCACCGATACACTCGATACAGCAGCTACTGTTGCGCAAAGTATCCGAATGATTGAGGCGGGTTGCGAGTTGGTTCGTATTACTGCTCCAAGCATCAAGGAAGCTCAAAACTTAGAAAATATTCGTCGTGAACTACGTGCAAAAGGATACACTACTCCTTTAGTAGCCGATATACACTTCACCCCTAACGCCGCCGAACTCGCTGCACGTATCGTGGAAAAAGTTCGAGTAAATCCCGGAAACTACGCCGATAAGAAAAAGTTCGAACACATCGAATATACCGATAGCGCCTACGAAGCCGAATTAGATCGTATCCGCGAACGTTTCACTCCACTAGTGAAAATCTGCAAAGAATACGGAACTGCCATGAGAATCGGAACTAATCACGGTTCTCTTTCCGACCGCATTATGAGTCGATATGGTGATAGTCCGCTTGGAATGGTAGAATCAGCTATGGAATTCCTAATGATAGCCGAGGAAAACAATTTCTACAACCTGGTGCTTTCCATGAAATCGTCGAACACACAGGTGATGGTTCAAGCATACCGTTTACTCGTGAAACAAATGATGGATAAAGGGATGAATTATCCCCTCCATTTAGGTGTGACCGAAGCAGGTGAAGGTGAAGATGGACGAATCAAATCGGCTGTTGGAATTGGAACATTGCTCGAAGATGGAATAGGCGACACCATTCGTGTTTCTTTAACCGAAGAGCCTGAATTTGAAATCCCCGTTGCCCGAGCGCTCGTTCAACGCTATACAAATCGCGAGAAGCACGCGATCATTCCAGCAATTAATCAGTATCCAATCGATCCATACAATTATACGCGTCGAAGCACCTCCGAAGCTGGAAATATTGGTGGCGAAAATGTCCCTCGCGTGGTGATGGATTTTAGTCAGGTTTCGCTTGAAAATCCTGCTGTTCTTTTTCGGGTTGGATATGCGTATTCGGTTCCGATGGATAAGTGGAATTTGTCCGACCTCGCCTGTGATTTCATCTACAGTGGAACTCAAATTCCAGCTTTTGAATTACCTGGAACTTTAGGTGTTCTTTGTGACGAATCGGTTTGGACACCAGGGAAATTCAATCTGTTTCCACTCATCCAATCTTCTTCCTTCAAACAAGGAAGCCTTCAACCCAACCAAAAGAAATTTATCTCCGTTGAGATTCAGGATTTCGATCAAGCATTATTCGACAAACTTAAACTCGACCCTTCGGCTGTATTAGTTTGTTCCACCCAAAACGCTCATGCAATGGCTGAACTTCGTCGTATGGTCGTTTATCTGGAAGAACAACACATTAAAACACCTGTCATCATTCGCCGTCAATATGATTTGCCCGACTTATCGACCTTCCAATTAGCTGCGGCAACCGATTTTGGAGGCTTGTTGATTGATGGATTGGGTGACGGAATTTGGCTAGATGCAAAAAACGACCAACCGGCGATTAGAGAAACCAATCAAACAGCTTTTGGCATTCTGCAAGCAGCTCGTGTACGTATCTCTCGTACCGAATACATCTCTTGTCCTTCCTGTGGCAGAACACTTTTCGACCTGCAAGAGACGACAGCTAAAATCCGCAAGCGAACCGATCATCTCAAAGGACTCAAAATCGGAATTATGGGATGTATCGTAAACGGTCCAGGTGAAATGGCCGATGCCGACTTTGGCTATGTAGGAACTGGCGTTGGTAAGATTACACTTTATAAAGGCAAAGAAGTAGTGAAACGTAACGTCCCAGCCGAAAATGCCGTGGATGAACTAATCCAGCTTATAAAGGATCATGGTAAATGGGTTGATTTTCAGGCATAAGGGTTAACGCCTAAGACCTTGAAAGGATAGTACGCGCTGCGGTTGAATTGAAATCGAAAACGAACATTTCGTCAATTCTTACAGGTTAAGTCACGTCCGACTTAAATAATAAATAGCTGAATATCAGACTTCTGAAATTTAATTGAGTCGATTTGTTTTCGAATTCGATCTTTTCCTTGCAGCGGTAAGTAGACTGTGCTATGACCGCCTAAAACCTGCAACTAAGGGAGTGTATATATAGTAAGACTTCAGAGATATAATTCTGATTTCTTATGAAACGAGACGGCTATTTTTTTCGGATGAGTACCCTGCAATTTTTATTGCCGGTTATACTGTGTGTGCTGACAGTCTCTCTCCATGCCACCAGCTATGTTTGGAACGGCTCAGTTGACACCCAATGGGGCGAACCCAACAACTGGTCTCCAGCAGGCATTCCCGATATTGGGGATGATGTAACAATTACAAACCAAGCAAACAATCCAGTGTTTGAAGAAATTTCTGGGTTGAACAATTTCACCATGACTTCAGGTTCGCTCGACCTGTCGGCTTTTACCTTAGTCATTTATGGTACTGCATCATTCAATGGTGGAAGTATTACAAATGGGAACATCGCTTTTGTTTCTGGATCAGTTTGCACATTTGCAGGAACAACATTGAGTTGTGGAATTTCAGGTACTATGTTAAATGTATATTTTAATGGAAGTACTTTCAACAATCCTGTTTCGATCACACGAACAAGTGCTATTGACAATACTTCTAATGGAGGAAATACATATAATTCCTCATTTAGCTTGACAAACAACGGTACGGGGAATGTCATTCTTTCGAATGTTTCTGCCGATACGTATAAATCGGATGCAACATTTAGTTCAAGTAACACTGGCTTAATCCAAGTAGCCTATACCGCTTCCGGAAATTCGTTCCAGGGCGGTTTGACTTTTAATTCATCCGGCACCAGCTTAGGTATTCGATTAGGACAAAACGGAGGAACATCTACACTAAGTAGTGGTAATTTACTCGGTATTGGAGGAAGTGGTTTTAGTGTGGGCGATCTTCGTATTAAAGGCTTGACTCAATCGGGCACTACTGCTCAATCACTCACATTAACAGGAACTGCAGCTTTGTATGTTGAATCGGGATGTACTTTCAATGCTGCTGTTACTTTCTCGGCTCCTCAGGTCTACCTCAACGGTGCTATCTATCAAGGAGCAACTTCCATTACTAAATCTAGTAGCGGTAACAATCAAAGTTTAGGTGGGAATACGTTCAATGGAGCAACTACTATAATTGGTTCAGGAAGCGGAGATTTCATTCTTGGAGTTTCTAATCCCGATAGCTTTAACTCCACTGCTACATTTACTAATAGCGGCAGTGGGACTGTTTTCGTTGCTCACGTTTCATCTGGAACTACCCTTGCCGAGAATATAGAAGTCAATTCTACGGGCTCAAGTAAAGGTGTTCGTTTTGGACAATCAGGTGGTACTTCAACTTTAGCCTCCGGTAAAACGTTATCAATTGGTGGAAGTGGATTTAGCGCAGGTAGCTTACGCTTACGTGGTTTCACTCAAACAGGCTCAACTGCACAATCCTTATCGGTTACAACCGGAACAGCGGCATTGTATCTCGAAACGGGAACAACATTCAATGGTGCTGTAACATTCGAATTTCCTCAAGTTTACCTGAGCGGTTCAACTTTCGCCAGCACTGCTTCAATTACAAAAGGTGGCGCTACCGATAATGCAGGTTCTGGTGGATGTACTTTTTCTTCTACTGCTACACTTATAAACTCAGGATTAGGTCGTTTAACTTTAGGTGGAACGAATCCCGATATCTTCAATGGAAACCTAACGCTAAGCAGCACGGGGTCTTCCTTAATTCAAGTTGCTCACACTTCTACTTCAAACGAATTTAACGGAAACGTTGTCATTAACTCAACTGGCTCTAGTCAAGGAATTAAGTTTGGCCAAAACGGCGGAACATCAACCCTTGCCTCTACTAAAACAATTACTATTGGTGGCTCTGGTTTCTCAGCTGGTGAACTAACTTTCCGTGGATTCACACAAACTGGAACTACTGCTCAAAGCATGACCTCGTTCAGCGGTTCAACCAGTCTTATTTTTGAAACAGGTACCGTATTCAACGGGAACGCAACTTTTAGCTGTCCTCGTTTATTCCTTAATGGAGTTACTTTTAATGGTACAGCTGCGTTGACTAAAAATGGTGCTTCTGCTGATATTAGTAACGGAGGAAATACCTTTGCTTCTTCAACTTCAATTATCAATAGCGGATCAGGAGAATTGCTTCTGGGAAATACCGATCCCGATATCTTCAACGGAGATTTAGTATTGGAGAACTCAAGCTCGGATGTGATCAACCTTGCTTATGGTTCAACTGCTAACGAATTCAATGGTAACATCGAACTAAATAGTGTTGGCTCTTCTGCAGGAATCCGTTTTGGCCAAAATGCAGGAACTTCAATACTGGCGAGCTCTAAAACTTTAAGTATTGGTGGATCTGGTTTTACTTCGGGTGATTTACGATTTGCCTATTTCACTCAATCGGGCTCAACTAGTCAAACATTGACCTCTTTTGGAAGTGGTGTTGAACTTTACCTTTCGGAAGGAACTGTTTTCAACGGAACTACGACATTCACGTGCGATAATGTTTACCTTGACGGTACTACATTCAATACAAACACCACCATCACTAAAACCGGAAATGGGTTTAACCTTTCTAATGGTGGAAATATATTCAATGGTTCAACGATCATCTCCAATACTGGAACTGGTTCGTTCATTTTAGCTGGTTCTGCTGCTGATACATTCAACGATAACGTGCAGTTTCTGCAATCAACTTCATTTACATTGTATCCTGCATATAATGTAAACTCGAATTTCAAAAAGAATATCTCAACTGTTGGCTCTACCACTGCTATCGTTTTTGCTAGCAATGGCGGACGAGTAACAATGAATGGTACTGTAGCACAAAGTATCGATGGAGATGCTGCTCAACTGCCCGATTTCTTTAATCTTACTATCAATAAAAGTTCGAATCAAGTAACATTGAATGTTCCAATTCTGGTAACAAACAACCTTACACTTACCAATGGTAACCTAATTAGTAGTAGTACTAATTTGATCACCATGGTTGACAATTCAACTGTTTCGGGAGTGTCGAATAGCAGCTATGTTTCTGGTCCAATTCGCAAAGAAGGAAATGACTCATTTACTTTCCCAATCGGAAAAAGTGGGGTTTATCGCCCAATCGGAATCTCAGCTCCATCATCAACTGGAGATCATTTTACGGGTGAATTCTACATGGGCGATTCGGATGGAAGCTACTCACATGCTTCAAAAGATGTTACAATCGACCACTTAAGCCATTGTGAATATTGGATTTTAAATCGCACTAATGGTTCATCTAGCATTTCTGTTACCATGAGTTGGAATACATCCAGCTGTGGAGTTACCAACCTCAGCGATTTACGTGTTGCTCGTTGGAATGGCAGCACTTGGAAAGACCATGGAAACGGTGGCACAACTGGAAATACTAGTGTTGGAACAATTGCTTCAAGCGGTTCTATTAGCAGCTTCAGTCCATTTACGCTTTCTTCATCTACCAGCGAAAATCCACTTCCTGTGCAGCTCGTTCACTTTGGTGCATCACCATTAAACAGCGATGTAGTGCTCGAGTGGACAACCGTTTCGGAAAGCAATAGCGATTATTTCAGCATTGAATCAAGTACAGATGCTGTTAACTTCAAAGAAATAGGACGTGTATCGGCTGCTGGAAATAGCAATACCACACTCAACTACCGCAGTGTTGATTCTTCGCCTCATTCAGGCGTTTCATACTATCGTTTACGTCAGGTCGACTTCGATGGTAAATTCATGTTCTCCAATATCGAAGTAGTTAATATGGCAACCTTGTGGGATTCGGAAGTAGTTATGAGTCCCAATCCAGTTATTAACATGGTTGACATTCGTTTAGATCCGGACAACTTCTTAAACCCAATTCTCGAAATTCACGATATGCAAGGTCGCTTGTTGATGGTTAAATCGGACATCACTGTTGATGCTCAAAAACCAGTAAGAATGGATCTTTCCACATTACCACATGGTTTGTACTTTTTACAAATCAGTGAAAATGGAAAGTCGATTAGCAAACGATTGATAAAAGATTAAATCAAACCACCACCAATAAAAAAGGGAGCTCGAAAGGCTCCCTTTTTTTGTTACATGTGTATCGCTCGATTTCCTGTGGCTGCCAGTGCGGCTTCCCTTACCGATTCGGTAAAGGTTGGATGTGCGTGACTAATTCGGGCTATGTCTTCGGCTGATGCTCTGAATTCCATGGCAACAACTGCTTCAGCAATCATATCCGCCGCGCGTGGACCAATAATATGTACACCTAAAATTTCATCTGTATCAGCATCGGTCAACATCTTAACAACCCCGTCGGTATCCATCGATGCACGAGCTCTTCCTGACGCTTTGAAAGGAAAACTTCCAACTTTGTAGGTACGCTTATCGGCTTTTAATTGCTCTTCAGTATAACCAACACTTGCAACTTCTGGCCAGGTATATACCACGTTAGGAATCAACAAATGATTGATGTGTGGTTTTTGTCCGGCTAAGAATTCAGCTACAAATGTTCCTTCTTCCTCAGCCTTGTGTGCCAACATAACTCCGCGAACCAAATCACCAATTGCGTATATGTTCGGAACGCTGGTTTGGCAATTTTCATTTACTGGAATACGTCCTTTTTCATCCACGGCCAATCCTGCATTTTCTAATCCTAATGAATCAGTATAAGGACGACGGCCCGTGCAAACTAATACGTAATCACCTTTGAGTTCGAGCTTAGCACCATCTTTCAATGCCTCGGCTATAACTGAAACCGATTTGCCTTTACTAACTGCTGATGTTACTTTGTGTTGAAAAAAGAATTTAAATCCAATTTTGCTAAGCACCTTTTGCAATTCCTTGCGCATAGTACCATCAAAAGCACCGCATATCGAATCGGTATATTCTACTACCGAAACTTCAGCACCCAATCGAGCATATACCGAACCCATTTCCATTCCGATAACTCCACCACCAATGATGATTAAATGCTTCGGAATCTCCTTCAGATTAAGCGCTTCGGTTGATGTGATGATTCGTTTTTTATCAATTTCAACTCCGGGAACGGAAGTCGGTTTTGAACCTGTAGCAAGGATGATATTCTTAGCCTGAATATCTTGACTTGTTTTATCGTCTTTGCTTATCCGGATAGTTGTTGCATTGACAAATGAGCCATGACCACGTAAAACCGTAATCTTGTTTTTCTTCATCAAGAAATCAATTCCGGCAACGGTTTGCGCAACTACATCGTTTTTTCGTTTCACCATCTGCCCCAAATCAGCTTTCAAGTTAGAGAGCTGAATTCCATGTTCAGCGAAAGTATGTCCGGCATTGTAGAAATGTTCCGAAGAATCGAGCATCGCTTTAGATGGAATACAACCAACATTCAAACACGTTCCACCAAGAGTAGCGTATCGCTCGATTAGAGCTGTCTTCATTCCCAATTGAGCACATCGAATAGCCGCTACATATCCGCCAGGGCCCGACCCAATTATTGCAACATCAAAAGAATCCATTTAAAGTTTGTTTTAATCAACAGAGGCGCAAAAGTACAAAAGGCAAAAGCAATCAGGCTTT
>JBIKOC010000102.1:0-6120 GCA_044358335.1 Flavobacteriales bacterium
TTCAGAACACCCTTATGTACTGATTCTGCATGCTGATAAACAACCAGTGCATGTTGCCTTCATTTTTCAAGGTTGCTATTTTTCCCTCACTTACAAAGGAGCCGAAGTGCTTGTGGATATGGAGCAACGTCTCAAAATGATTCGAATCCGAAAAATCCCTTGCTTATTTCTCCAACTCAAACCATTTTCACATTTCCTTCAAACCATTGATATAGCCGATATTTTTTCATTTTATCCACCGCTTCATACAAACGATACTTGTTTGTCGCCTGTGTGGGAAGTGTTGAAGAAAGGGTATGATTTAGAGGAAGGACAATCCTTGATTTTTGGAATGATTGAATCCCTTGAAACAGCCGGATTAATCGTTAAGAAATCAGCATGTTATTTACCATTAGCTGTTGATTCTTCCTTTGAAATGCAATGCTATTCAAGCGAAAGTGTGCAACAACGCATCCTTGAATTGAAGGCAAAAAACAATTCTTAATAGGCATTTTTCTTTTTCATTTAAGTAACTTTTGCCTGGTACTTTGCACTAAGGTGAATTCCCATTCTTTATGATGAAACATTACTTATTGGCAATTTCGTGCTTTTTGCTCTTATCGCTCTCTTCTCTTTTTTCTCAAACCGAGAAACTCACTCCACCATCAGCTGTTAAAATTACTTGGGCCGATACCATTCACGGCGACATTCGACAAGATGAATATCATTGGATGCGCCAGAAAACTGAGCCACAACTCATTAATCATTTATATGCTGAAAATGGCTATAGTGATCGTGTTATGGCGGGTTCTTCTCTATTGATGAAGAAAATGTTTGAAGAAATGCGTGCAAGAATTCCAGATCAAACTGAATCGCTACCGAATCGGATAAAGAAATACCTCTATTTCACTCGCTATGAAAAGGGAATGGATTATCCGGCCTATTTCCGAAAAGCGGATTCTTTAAATGCTCCTGAAGTCCCACTTATCAACTTTAATGAAATTGCTAAAACCTATAATTATTTCAATATCTCAGCCCTCGGTATCAGTCCCGATAATCAGAAAATGTATTACGGAATCGACACAAAAGGTGATCGCATTTTCAACCTCTTCTTTAAAGACATTCTATCAGGAAGTGTTTTAACTGATACGCTCAAAAATATCAATGGCGTTTGTTGGATGGGAAATGATGCTGTTCTTTACACCATTCCAGAACCTAAAACCAAACGTTCCTATCGTGTTTATAAGCACATCCTTGGACAAAATATAATTCAAGATGAACTCTTGTTTGAAGAGAAAGACATCACCTTCAATATTGGTCTCTCTCGTTCCGATTCAGAGCGATTTATTTTTCTAAATACTTCGCAAACAATGGCAAATGAAGTCTATGTAATGGACTTGAATGATGCCAATCAGCAATTCAAATTAGTCGAACCTCGTAAGCGCGGACATTTGTATGGTCTCGAGCATTATGAAGGAAATGAATTCATTATCTCTTCCGATGATCAAGCACCTAATCTTCAAGTTCTGACCTGTCCAATCTCAAACACGCGTCAAAAAAATTGGAAAGTATTAGTGCCTCATCGAAAAGATGTAATGATCGCCAATTTTATACTAGCTGGTGGAAAGCTACTTATGGTTGAACAATCAGACGCTCAACAGAAAATTGCAGTGCTTGATTTAAAAGATAATTCACGCTATTATTTGCCTTCTAGTTCTGAACCAACTTCAATGTCATTAGGTGGATATTATGAATACAACGAATCAAAAGTTCGCTATTCATTCACAAGCATGCGTTTTCCTTCGGAAGTATGGGATTATGATTTAAAAACAGGCGAACGAATACTCATTCGTCGCGATACACTTAAAGGAGGATACGATCCTGAAAAATACAGTTCGGAACGCATTTATGCCATTGCTGCCGACAGTTCACGCATTCCTATAACCATCATTTATAAAAAAGGTCTTCAGAAAAACGGAAGTAATCCAGCTTGGTTGCAATCCTATGGGTCGTATGGTAATCCATCACTTCCAGGCTTTTCATCCTCCAATATTTCCTTATTAGAAAGAGGCTTTGTAGTAGCCGTTGCGCACATACGCGGTGGAAATGATTGTGGTCGTTTATGGTATGAAAACGGCAAACTCTTTAAAAAGAAAAATACGTTTACCGATTTTATTGCTGCTGCTGAAAAGCTCATTTCAGATGGTTATACGAAACCGAGGAAACTAGCTATTCAAGGAGGAAGTGCAGGAGGTTTGTTGATGGGCGCCGTAGTAAATATGCGACCTGATTTATTTGGTGCAGTAGTCGCAAACGTGCCTTTTGTGGATGTAATTAACACTATGCTAGATGCGAGTTTACCACTAACCACTTTTGAGTATGATGAATGGGGAAATCCCAACGATCCTGCTTATTACGCTTACATGAAATCCTATGCGCCTTATGAAAACGTAAGTACTCAAGCCTATCCCTCTATGCTGGTAACAGGTGGATACAACGATTCGCAAGTGCCTTATTGGGAACCAGCTAAATGGGTTGCGCGAATGCGAAGCCTAAAAACCGACACCAATTTACTTTTGCTGAAAATTAACATGGATGCGGGGCATGGTGGAAATTCTGGTCGATATGGCGAGATGAAAGACCGTGCTTTCGAAATGGCTTTTGTGCTGCGCTCACTCGGGATTAAAGAAGAATATTTACAGATTAAAGGAAAGACCACAGATAATCAAGGAAATGAATTGCCTTTTGTGAATGTCTTTATCGAAGGAACAAGCATTGGAACGGCATCCAACGAAAACGGGAATTTTAGCTTGGATTTAAAACAGGAAAACAATCAAAATCTGGTGGCTTCATCTATCGGTTTTAAAAAGAAAGTGCTTCCTATTACCATTACCACTGATGTTCAGGATTTACGCATCGCTCTTGAACCCGAGAATTACCAGATTAAAACATTTGAAGTCAAAGCTAATGCGAAAGATCCTGCCTATGCTGTGATGAAAAATGCCATCCGCACTCGAAAAGAACATCTAGAACAAGTCGATGCATTTTCATCCGATATCTATATCAAAGGCAGCGTACGTTTGAATGAAATACCTAAGAAACGTCCCATTTTCATTTCAAAGGAAAATATGCCAGATAGTACCGATTTGGGATTGGTTTATTTATCTGAATCGGTAGCTCGCTATCATGTTCGTCAACCTTCCGATTATAAAGAGGAAATGATTGCTTCTAAAATAGCAGGAATGAAACAAGGATTCAGTTGGAATCGAGTATCCGATGTGCTCATGAACTTCTACGAAAACTTGCTCGAATTCGATTATTATTCTGATAGAGGTTTTGTCTCACCAGTTTCCGAATCAGCCATGTTTTATTACAAATACAAGATGATCGGAACCTTTATCGATAATGGAAAAACCATCAATCGGATAGCCCTCGAACCGAAACGAAAAAACGATCCTTGCTTCCGTGGAGAAATATTTATTGTGGACGATAGCTGGCATATTCATAGCGTTGATTTAATTCTTACTAAAGACGCTCAAATACAGTTTGTAGACACGTTGTATATCAAGCAAGAATATACCGCATTAGAAGACAGCATTTGGATGCCATTGTCGATGCAATTGATGAGTCACATAAAGTTCTTTGGCTTCGGAGCGGTCGATAAATCAGTTGGTGTATTTAGTAACTACAAACTCCATCCTGCTTATCCTAAGAATTTCTTTGGCAACGAAATTTTTAGAATTGAAGAAAAAGCCAATAAAAAAGATACGGTTTATTGGACCGAAACACGGCCAATGACGCTCACCCCAGAGGAAGAAAAAAACTATCGAAGTGCCGATAGTACCGAAATAATTCATACAAGCAAACCCTATCTCGATTCGCTCGATAAAGTCAATAATCGTTTTAATCCTGCAAAATTTATTGTTGGAGGATATACGCTTAGCAATTCATTTTCAAAATCGTATTTGAGTGTTAATCCACTCATAACAATGCTCTCTTACAATGTAACCGAGGGTGTATATGTTCAACCTCGCATTCGATACAGTAAATCATATGAAGACAATCGTTCATGGTTTATTGAAGGAGTCGGACGTTATGGCTTTTCAGATGAACGTTTGAAAGGTGGTTTGAAGGCTTGGACCATGACTAATCGAGCAAAATTCAATTGGTGGTTTATAGAAGCTGGTCGATTTGTATCTCAAGTAAATGGGGATGATCCTATTTCTCCATTGGTAAATGCGTGTTATAGTCTTTTCGATAAGCAAAACCTCATTCGCACCTACGAAAAAACGGGCGCAACTCTTTCTTGGAACCGCGAATTATTCAACGGTTGGATGATTCAAGCTAGCGCCGCATGGTACAATCGCAAGAGTTATGGAAACGAAACTGAATACAGCTGGAGTCGGAAAATAAATCAAGCATATGCGTCCAATTATTCTATCGGAAGTGACCCATTAGGAAACGTTACGAATTCACAAATAGCCCTTATCTCAATCAAATCACGTTTTAATATTCATCAGAAATACGAAAGTCGTGGCAATTTAAAGATCATTCGTGGGTCAAAATGGCCTTCATTCTACACTGAAATTACGCAAGCAATTCCTTCCATTTTCGGGAGTGATGTAAAATTCACTCACCTCGAAATTGCTGTATCCGATGATATGAAAATGGGACTAATTGGAGAAAGCCATTACAAAGTTTCTGCAGGTACTTTCTTAGGAAAATCGGGAATGCAATTTGTCGATAATCAGCATTTCAATGGCAATGAAACCTTTCTATTGAGAAATAATTTTAGTTCCATTCCTTTCGATTATTTTCAATCGAGTCTAAAACGTTTTAATGCGCTGAATTACTACAGCAATAGCACAAGCTCTGCCTACTTAGAAATGCATTACGAACATCAATTTCATAATTGGCTCACCAATAAAATTCCGCTTTTACGAAAAACACATTTTGGAACGGTGGCTGGAGCGAATATTCTTTGGGTTGAAAGCAAACCGCTCTACACGGAATTCTTTCTTGGAATTGATAATATTTTACAAGTGCTCCGTATTGATTTCGTTAGTCAATACACACCTGGACAAGCCCTCAAACCATTAATACGTTTTGGTTTGAAGCTTTAGTTTATTTCATGAACCAACGCGCGAAACGCATTTTTAGTTGGCTAAAAGGGGCATAACGAACAAACACATCTGGAAAAAATCCAGTACGAATGATGGATTTACGATGTGTAAATGCTTCAAAGCCATATTTTCCATGATAGCTTCCCATGCCGCTAGCACCAACTCCTCCAAAAGGAAGATCCATGTTGGCTAAATGAATGAGTAAAATATTTACCCCACCGCCTCCAAAGCGGATATTGTTGTGATAATATTCCTCTGTTTCCTTGTTTTTGGTGAAAACATAACAGGAAAGCGGAAATGGATGTTTAGCTACTTCAGTAATGACATCTTCTCTTGTTCGATAGCATATAATTGGTAAAATAGGTCCGAAGATTTCCTCTTGCATGATTGCTGCATTTGGAACTATATCTGTCATTAATGTAGGCCCTATATAGCGTTCCTGCTCATTCGTATCACCACCAAAAATCACCTTGCCTTGTTTCAAATAACTGCTTAAAACTGTAAAACGTTTATCGTTAATGATACGTCCGTACGATTCGCTTTTTGATGCATCTTCACTGTAAAAGTGTTTTGTCCAACGAATAAATTCTGCAATAAAGGCATCTGCTATATCTTCATGCAGCATGAGATAATCGGCGCCAACACACGTTTGTCCGGCATTCCAGAATTTTCCCCAAGCAATGCGCTTGGCTGCTATAGAAACATTGACATCTTTATCTACAATCACAGGACTTTTACCACCTAGTTCAAGCGTTACAGGTGTTAATTGAGCCGATGCCATGCGCATGATTTCTTTTCCAACAGAGGCACTTCCCGTGAAAAAAATGTGATCGAATCGAAATTTTTCAATCAGTTCCGGACCAACCATGGCACCGGCTCCTTGAACTACACACACGAATTCTTCTGGATAAATACTATTAATTATTTCTTCAACTATAGCTGCTGTTGCAGGTGCTTGATTGGATGGTTTTATAAATGCACAATTCCCAGCGGCTAATGCACTTATCAATGGTCCCAT